>CAKQVW010000065.1 GCA_934277865.1 uncultured Pseudobdellovibrionaceae bacterium
ATCAACGGCAGCGCAATCGACGGACTGGTGATGCAAAAGGCTCAGCTGCACGACGTCGCTCTACATGGCTCAAAAGTCGCCAAACTCACGTTGATCGACCAGTGCTCATTCACCGACGCCCGCCTCGATGGCTGCAGCGTCAAAGCTCTTAGTCTGAAAAACCGTTCTCGCATTCAGGACGTGCGTTTCTCCGGCGCTCAGCTGGCTAATGTGGAACTGACCACGTCATCTCTCAACGACGTCGGTCTACAAGGGGTTTCACTTGCCGAGCTTCAGCTGCAGAACTCTCACTGGCAGGACGTGGAGATTCGTGGCATTCGTGTTCATAAATGGACTCTCAGCAATTCAACCCTGAGAGACTGCAAGATCTCAGGACAAGACCGCTCTCGCAGCAGCAACTGGGAGAGTGTGCAAATGACGAACTCCAGTTGCACCGATGTCAGCTTTGAGCGCTGCCACTTTGAAAACGTCACGTTTGTCGATGTTCACCTCAAGGGGCTTCGTTTGCGAGATCTTGATATTCGCAACCGCACCATTCGCTCGGAATCCGATTTGCGCTAGACGTTGGCCAAGCCTGAAACACTTTTGGCAGCAGAAGAAGTGCCCCTTGCTCGCGCATTCTCTAGTATAGAGACAGCAATGTTAACTCTTCTCAAGTGAGGACAACGTGAGAACAGCCATCACAAAATATTTCGTCGGTCTCGGAATGGTATCGGCGATCGCATTCACATCGCTGCAGGCAGAAGCTGCCGGAGAGACGTTTCGCCTCGGCCTCAGTGCGACCAAGCTCGACACATCGTACGATGGCCCCGCGTTTGGTGGGAGCAACGAGAGCAGCATCACCATTTTGGGCCTGAAAGCCGGCACGTACTTTGGGCGCATTTATGTGGGCGGCATCTACGACAGCCGCACCGATGAATCCGGAGGCAGTAAATCTGAGCGCACAGGTTACGGCGCCACTGTCGGTTACCACCAAGGTGGATGGTTTATCGACGGCAGCTACTACCTCTCGTCAACGATCAAATCTGGCTCGATAGAATTCAAAGAGGGCTCGGGCTTTGGCGTCGACGTCGGTCGCAACTTCGACGTCATGTCGAATGTGTTCCTTGGACTGCAGATCTCTTACCGATCGTTTTCTTACAAGAAGCTAGGAAACCTCGATCAAGAAAACAAACTGAAGTCCGAACTGACGCCAATGCTGAACGTTGGTCTCGCCTTCTAAGATCACTGCGGAAGTCGCGCCGTCACAGCCACAGGCCGTGACGGCTTTCCGAGCTACCAGTCAGTTGGAAAATAATCTTTCAGGAACTTTCCCGACCAATGTTTGCCGGTCAAGATTCCGTCGAAGAATGGATCACACACGCGGGCCGCACCGTCGACAATGTCCAGAGGCGGCTGGAAGTCGTGAACCTCTTCCTTCATCCTTGCAAGATAGGCCGGATCTTCGTCAGTCACCCACCCGGTATCGACAGCATTCATATAAATTCCGTCTTTCGCCAACTCACCAGCAGATGTGTGCGTCAGCATATTCAGCGCGGCTTTGGCCATATTGGTGTGCGGATGCCGATCGCTCTTGGTGAAGCGATAGAACTTTCCTTCCATCGCCGTCACATTCACGACGTGCTTCAGCCCGGTGTAGTCTCGGCGCATGATCGGAATCAGGCTACTGCACAAAACAAACGGAGCAATTGAATTTACCAATTGCACTTCCAACATCTCGGCCGTTGGAACCTCCGCGATTCTCATACGCCAAGAGTTCATGCGACGCAGATCCACCTGCTGAAGATCGGCATCCAGTTTCCCCTCGGGAAACACCTCTGCGGTCGCCAGCGATCGATCAAAGGAATATGGAATCTGCGACAGCTGAGCCGACGCACGAATACCCACACCTGGCCCCTGTTCGTGCCACGCAACCGGCAGCGCCTTGTCGGAACTCGTCGGGCAAAACCCCGACAGCTCTTGCTTACAGGCTTCATGCTTGCGCAAAAGCATCTGAACGTCCGGCGAATGGGATTCAAATGGCTCGTTCTCAAGTGGCATCATGTGAGCGTAGAAACCAGGAGGACGCCGAACTGTCTGCGCAGCGTTGTTGATCAGAACATCAAGGCGATCCAGATGCCGTTCCATGTACTGAGTGAAAATCTCGACACTCGGAGTGTGGCGCAGATCCAAACCGAAAATCTCAAGTCGCTCGCCCCACTCTTTGAAGTCAGGCTCTTGTGCAAATCGTCTTGCCGAATCAACCGGAAAACGAGTGGTCGCGATCACTCGTGCCCCAGCGCGCAACATCATCAGCGTGGCATAGTAGCCAATTTTTAGGCGAGATCCTGTGATCAGCGCCACCTGCCCATGCATCGGCGCAACCTGAAACCGCTTCTTGTAGTTGAAGTCCGCACAGGTCGGGCACATTGAATCGTAAAAATGGTGAAGCTTTACGAACTCCGCTTTGCAGACGTAGCAATTGCGTGGCGATTTGAGTTCCGCTTGTTGGTCTTGCTGTTCGACATTGCCGACCAATGCCGGCGCCGTAAAAACAGTTTTTAAACGTGCTTCACGAATTCCTGTTGCGGCGCGCGCCTGTCGGTCCGGCGCGGTCAATTTTTTTCGCCGAGCCTGATTCATCTGTTTGTTGCGGATACGAATTTCGTCTTTCGCCGGACGCGAAAGCTGCCCCGCCAATTTCACCAATTCAACACGCAAGTTCTCGGGGAGTTCGGCAAGACTCTCACCGTTGGTCAAAAGTGTTCGCAGCGTTTCCGCCGCCAGCTCTGCCTTTTTTAGATTCTCTTCACTCGAATTCATTTCCACACCGCTATTCACTTATCATTTATCCGTAATTGAGATCGTACGACCCGCCGGCCTTTAAGGCGCGCTGATAGGCTGGTCGCATCCGAAGCTGATCAAGATACCCGGCAATCGCACGACGGCTCCCAAGCAGGCCACGAGCTTGGGCCGCTTCCAATGGAAAACTCATCTGGATGTCAGCAGCCGTGAAGGCCTCGCCAGCCAACCAGGGAGTCTTTTGGAGTTCGGATTCGACAAAATCCAACTGCCGCGTAATCTCGGGCGTTGAGGCCCGCTCTTTTACCGCTTGCGAAATCTTTTTGGCGATTGGCTTCACAAAAAATGGAAGCGGCGCCTTTTCAACCTGGTCCATAATCAACCGCACCAGAAGCGGCGACATCATCGAACCTTCGGCAAAATGCATCCAAAATCGATACTTCAAGAATTCAGGAGTGCCCTCTTTGGGCCGAAGACGACCTTGTCCGTACTTGTCCACAACGTACTCGAGAATTGCACCAGATTCTGCGACGACCTCGCGGCGCCCATCTTGACTGTCTTCGAGCACCGGAGACTTCCCAAGCGGGTGTACGTGCGCCAGGGCCGCCGGAGCACGCAATGTCTGAGGGTCTCGCTCGTAACGCCGGATCTCATACTTCAATTCAAGCTCTTCGATAATCCAAAGAACCCGCTGGGAGCGTGAGTTATTCAGGTGGTGCAAAGTCAGCATGGCGGGCAGTTTCATGCAGAAAACCTGCAGAAGTAAATGCCCAAATAAGGACTCGACGCACCTAGGGTGGTTTTGCATACTGGGCCTCTATGAATCAGCCGAACACCCTGAATCTCATGCCATACAAACGCCTCTTCATCCGCCAGATTCGGGAACTCGCCGAACTGTTCGGGTTCGAAACGCGCAATAAATACCAGATCAAGGACGAAAACCAGACGGTCGTGGCCTTTGCCGCCGAAGAATCCAGAGGTTTTTTTGGCTTTTTCATGCGCCAATTTCTTGGCCACTGGCGCAAATTTAACATCCACTTTATGGATGCTTCGAATCAGCTGGTGATGACAGCCCACCACCCGTTTCGTTGGTACTTTGAGCGGCTTGAGATCAAGGACGCGACAGGGCGCCATATCGGAGCTATTGAAAAACGTTTTTCGATTCTTACCAAACGATTCGACATCCACAATGAACGCGGAATGACGATCCTCGAAGTCGCTTCTCCGATTTGGAAGATCTGGACGTTTAATTTCATGCACCAGGGCCGACAAATTGCATCGGTGCAAAAGAAATGGTCGGGTTTTTTTAGTGAAGTCCTCACCGATCGAGACAACTTCATGGTGGAATTCAACGACCCCACCTTAAGCCAAAACGAACGCATGTTGGTTATGGCGGCCTCGATGTATATCGACATCGTGTACTTCGAACGGAAAGGCAATCAGTGAGGTCGTTTCCGGCTCTTCTCGGGCGCCGAGGAGGCGAGCTGCAACTGCATCGCGATCGCGTTGTTTTTCAACTCGACGAGGACCCCGGAGTCCCGATTGTCATTTCGAACTCGAACTTGGAAATTACTCTGGGTGGAACCAATTCCCATCACTACCTGCTGACGGACCGGCTCGGGTCTTGCGATGCGATCACGATTCAAGACGAGGCCTTTCTTGTCTCGCTCGCCGAATTTGGACACGAAAAGGCACAATCGATTCTCAGCGAAGCGAGGCGCCGCCGAAGAGCAAGATGGGCGATACTCGGTTCTCCTCTGGTGCTGACCATCGGCCTCGTTCTCTTGATTCCCGTTCTGTTTTCGATGCTTCCAGTAGCCTGGCTCAACGGCACACTGTCGCATGCTCAAGAAAAAGAAATCGGAAAGCGCATTCTTCCCGCGCTCGTGGATTCGAAAGCTCAATATGCCGCACACTCGCAGCAGGCGATCTTAAAAATCGCGTCTCGGCTTGCACAAGCCAACCCCGAGTTACAAAAGATCGACTTCGAGTTCCGCGTGTCGCCGACTGAGGACATGAATGCGTTTGCGTTGCCCGGCGGGATCATTGTTCTCTACCGTGGCCTGCTGATGAATGCCGAAACAGCGGAAGAAGTCGCAGGAGTTTTGGCCCACGAGATGGCGCATGTCGAACGGCGCCACACGCTGCGGTCCCTTGTCGGTCGTGTTGGGTATCTCGGGGGATTCATGTTGCTGAGCCTTGTCATCAGTCCCGACGCTGCCATCGTACTTGGGCAATCGTTGCAAATCGCAACACTCAAATATTCGCGGGATGACGAACGCGAGGCCGATCGTGTTGGGTACCAGTTTCTGGTCAATGCGAGAGTCAATCCTGAGGGCATGATCCGCTTTTTCCAGAAACTGGAGAAAAAGGAACTGGCGCTTCTTGGCGACTCGCAGGGAGTCACCTCGGCCGCCGCAAAGTTTTTTAGCACCCACCCTCTCTCCAGCGAACGGGTGGAAACACTCAAGAGCCTCAGCACAAGTTCAAACACTTCAAAATCAGCCGCAAACTATCTCCCCCTGGAGGTCACACTTGACGACCTCCGACGAGGTTTCTAGAAGGGGGGATCATCTTCAACATCAGGGGGTCCTCTTGAGCCAAGAAAATTCGGCCTTTCAATTCATCCGGCACCAACAAGTTCGAACGCTGAAGAATCTCATTCAACTTCTCGACAAAGCGACTCCCTTCGCCGAGGCGAAGAAGTTCGAATACTCGGTGCTCCTGCAAGCTCGCCTGGCCCCGGACATGTTCCCGCTGATGCGCCAAATTCAAATCACTTGCGACACAGCGAAGTTCAGTGCGGCTCGCCTCACTGGCAAAACGGCTCCATCACATCCGGACGAAGAAAAGACACTCGATGAAGCGAAGGCGCGCATCCAATCGGTGGTCTCGTACCTCGAAACCTTCCAAGAATCCGACTTTCAAGGATTCCATGAACGCAAAATCACTCACCCGCGCTGGGATGGAAAATGGATGACAGGCGGTGACTTCTTTGTCGAGTACGCAATCCCCAACTTTTTCTTCCATACCGTCACGGCCTACAATATCCTCCGCCACAACGGAGTCGACGTCGGCAAAACTGACTTTCTCGGGGCTCTCTCATTGCGAGCCTAGGTACGATGCGGCTCGTTCCGATTTTTCAATCGCGTGACTTACTCGTCATCGACAAACCTCCAGGTCTCAGCGTCCACAACGCCGGGCCTGGAGAAGTCGACGTGATCACCCTGGCCCGTGATCAGCTGCGATTGTCGCAGGTCCACCCCGTGCATCGTCTCGACAAGGAAACCAGCGGGGTGCAAGTCCTTGCACTTCATGAGTCGGCCGCACGCGAATGGGCCGAACGTTTTCAGACTCACGAGGTGAAAAAGATCTACCGCGCTGTTCTTCGCGGAAGTCTGGTAAAAGCGTCGGGCGTCTGGAACAAACCACTGACTGACAAAGCCGAGGGGCGCATGAATCCTCAAGGCGCGGCCAACCAACGTGTCGCTTGCGAGACCCGCTACCAGGTTCTTAAGCAAACCCGCTACTTCAGTCTCGTTGAGCTCGATCTTCGCACGGGTCGCCAACATCAAATTCGAAAACACAGCGCCCTCGACCGGCATGCAATCGTCGGAGATCCGCGCTATGGCGACAAAGCCTACAATTCAAAGATCGCGAAACTCTATGAGACCGACAGACTGTTTTTGCATTGTCACCGACTCTCATTCGAAAATGAAGTGTGGGAATCACCACAGCCAGCCGACTTCACGAAACTCATGAGCCCGTCGAGCTTGGCTGCGAAGGAATAGACTGATGCGACTTCATATCTTGCTCCTGCTTCTTTTCTTTGCGGGCCTCATCGCATTGAGTGTCGTGTACTATCTGGCCTCTCAGCAATTCGGGGCGCTTCCATCCGAAGAGCGCCTCGAGAGATTTAAAAAGTCGCCGCAATTTGATGCCAGCACAGGACGATTTCGCAATCAAAACCCCCGCGACTTCCAACGAGACATGAAGTTCCTTGCGCTTATGAAAGGCTTCCTGCTCGGAAATGAAATTCGTGTCCCCACGCAGCCGCTTCCAAGCGAGAAACCAAATCTCGACAAGCTATTGGCCCCGACCGGCGACCCGGGCAGCTTCCGCCTGAGCTGGCTCGGACACTCAAGCGTGTTGGCGAGAATCGCCGATCAAACGGTTCTCATCGACCCGACGCTTTCGAAACGCATCGCACCTGTCGGGCCCTTTGGCGCACGTTTTCAAGAGCAACCCTTGAAAGTCGAGGAACTCCCCCCCATCGACACCGTCTTGCTATCACACGACCACTACGATCACTTGGACCACGACTCGATCGTGAAACTGGAGGCCCTGCGAACACCCAAGCGGTACATCGTTCCTCTTGGGGTTGGCGCACGCTTAGAAAGTTTCGGTATTTCAGCAGAAAAAATTCATGAACTCGACTGGTGGGACAGGGTCAGTTTTGACGGGCTCGAGATCATCGCAACACCGGCACAACATTTCTCGGGTCGCGGACTGGGCGACTCCCTGCGCACGTTCTGGTGCGGGTTTTCGATTCGAACCAAAGACTTATCGCTCTACTACACGGGCGACACTGGCTATCACACACACTTCAAGGAAATTGCGGAGCGACTTGGCCCGCATGACTTTGCCATGGTGGAGTCCGGCCAATACAACCAACTTTGGCGCTACGTGCATCTTCTGCCGACCGAGGTCGTGCAAGCCGCTCTCGACGCAAAAGTATCGCAGATCCTGCCTCTGCACTGGGGCATGTACACATTGTCGTTCCACAATTGGTTCGATCCGATCGAATCGGTCACCAGCCTCGCCGAGGAAAACAATGTCTTCGTGCACACACCGACGCTTGGACAAGTCATCGAACTAAAAAAAGGTTTCCTGCCACCAGAAGGCACCTATAAAAAATGGTGGCGCGAGCACCCGGACTTTAAGTCGCGGAATCCATAATAGACGCTTCCAGTTTTAGGAGCTTGGACTTCATTCCAAGACCGCCGCCGTAACCTCCAAGGCCACCGCCACTCGCGATCACGCGGTGACAAGGCACCACAATGGGAATCGGATTGCGCCCGTTGGCTGTGCCCACCGCGCGGTAGGCTTTGCCAGCGCCAACGCGTTTAGCCTGTTCCCCATAGCTGATCGTCTCGCCAAAAGGAATGCGAGAGAGCTCTTTCCAAACTCGCATCTGAAAGGGAGTTCCAATCATCGCCAGCGGGAGCTCGAACTTCGTTCGGCGACCAGCGAAGTATTCTTTCAGCTGGGAGATGGTGCGCCGAAGAACTGGATTTTTTGGCGCCTTAGGGGCAAGTGCTGTCACAGATTTTGGTGGCGCACGAAAATCAATGCGAACCAACTCGGTCGGCGTGGCAAAGAGATGAAGCGTGCCAATGGGAGACTCGTAAGGGGCGTAGTCCAAACGTACGAGTTCTGCTGAGCGCGGCGTGGATTTCATCATGATCTCCGCTTAACACGACGCTGTTCAATACGTCATCGGGCAAACGCTCTGCGGCGCCTCGGTCCCAAATCTGACCGCCTCCGGTTCGTGCGGATCGCTGGAGAAATTAAACCTCAGCAAGTTCACCAAGAAGTCGGACGCATCAATTCGGAAACCTTCGCCCTCGATGACAGGACAGCTCGAAAGCAGCATCCGTATAAAACCGATCTGATTGTGACTGAACTCCGATCCCAAGGCCCACACTACGCGACGAAGATTTGAGTCGCGACTGGGCGTTGAGTACAAGTGGTAGTCTCGCGGAATCATGCAGGCTTGAGCAGTCTTATCCTGTGCCCGACTCTCCATAAACTCACGGCCCAATCGAACTACTTCGGCTCGTGCGTGCGCCATTCGACAAAAATCATGGGCCAAGCGTTGCACGCGACTTCCCTTGGTCTCCCTTAATCCGGACTGCGCCAAGGCCAGCTGCACATTCTCTTCAAATGTACGGATCCCGCTCTCCGATTTGGCCGCCGTCGGATCACCGATTAGTAGATAGTTTGCCGTTTGTGGCTTGGGTTCAGGAGCCGATTCACCTGGCCAAAGCCAACGGCGAAATCCCGTTTTCATGTTCAGCGGTGCATGACCAAGCGATGTGATCGTGATCATTTGGCGAACGGCGGCAGGAAGCCAAGAGCCCTGAAGTTCCAAGACACCATTCTCGCGAACCGTCTTGATGACTTCGACGTGCCCTGGTTTCAACCAAAGTGTGCCGGGACGAACCGTGTCGCGAGTGATTGCGATGGGAGCCGTGTGTTTTTCTAGTGAGCCTGTCCAAGTGCGGCTGTTCAAGCGCCGGATAAATGCACGGACACGGCTGTCGGGGTCTTTGATCCCCGCAAAGTCTTTACTTGAATTGGCCCACTCGGCCTCTCGTTCTTTCGAGCCGGAGAGCGCAAATGGGAGTCTGTTGTCGTACGAAAAAATAATTCGCGCAGCGTAGACGGCATCCGCGCAATCTGTTGAGATCCCCGCCCAGCGTCCCTTTATGAAAAAGTCCTCGTTGAATTCTTCGACAATCCAGCGCGAGTAGCGGGCCTCCCAGTCCTCATTCCAACTCTGCGCCGATCGCCATGCAGAACCGTCGTCCATCGCCAACGGCAAAGCCGACTCTGCTCTACCGACAGAGCTCGCGAGCACCACCAAAAAACCAAGAGCAGCAATAAGGGAACGACTTGAGAAGGAAGCTTTCACACGCATCCCTGCCTGAGTTGCACATCGAATGCCCTCTAGGCAGAGAGGTGAACATCGTCGAGAGCTTGGACAGTTTGGAAAATACTATCAGCTATTCAGTGGTAGGAACGTGTGTAGACCCACTCCCAGACTTCACCCTCTTCTTGATGGCCAACCAGGCCGACAAAACGAAATCCAAGCTTTTCAAGAACTCGCGTGGAAGCGCCCATTTGTGGCGCTGTGTAGGCTGCGATCTCGATGTTGTGGTTCTGTCTCATGGCGATTTCCACTAGCGCTTTCGCCATCGCCGTTCCAACACCGCGGCCTTCAAACTCTGGAAAGGTGTGACAACTGATCTCGATCCGACCGAATTCCGGTGGTGCGCGAAATCCACATGTTCCCACGCAGTTTCCATCGACCATCGCCAGATAGCTGAGCCACGGTTCTTCGTATCCATTGGCTTTGTAGATCTCGGAGGTTGCTTGGCAAACCTCCAAGGTCAGCTCGTCGTCCGGCAATTTGCCGTCGACCGAGCCATCTTCCATAATTTTCACCAGCTGAATAAGAGCCATCGCCCTTAAATGGTATCAAAAGTCTTTAAAGTTTCAGGATGAATTAATGAATTCGCATGCTTGTAAATGCGCGGCGTCGAATAGAGGGCCTTCATCGCCTTCCACTTTGGCATCACTTTGTATTCCTGCGGAAACTTCGCCAGCAGTGCCTTGTGAATCTTCTTTGCGTGCACCGGGCTCACCATCGGGAACAGATGATGTTCAACGTGATATCCGAAATTCAGCGTCAGGAACTCAATCACCGGATGATTGGTCACCGTCAGCGAATTCACCAGCGGGTCATTCTCGCTGGTGAGCGGACTCAAATTGTGGTTGGTCGCGATATAGCTGACGAGCAAATAGTTCTGCGCCGCAATCGGTAGCAACATCACCCAAATCCAGTTCGACGGGCCGGCGACCACCAGCATGCCAGCAAGAAGCAAAAGCTGAGCTCCGAGCTCCAGCGTCACGCGACGGTGGTTCATGCCGTCAAAGATGCGATTCCGGAAACGGTGATAAATTTGCGCCGTGAACTCATGGAAAGACAGCCAGAAGAAAAAGTAAAACGCGCTTCGCTTGTGGCCCGAGCCGGGAGTGAAAGGAAAAATCGCCTGAACAAATTTGCTGTTCCGATAAATCCGAAGAGTTGGAAAAGCATCGGGATCACGAATGGTCTGCTGAGTTTTTC
>CAKQVW010000066.1 GCA_934277865.1 uncultured Pseudobdellovibrionaceae bacterium
GATATTAGGCGAAAATGCGTTCGTAGCAGATGTGTCGATTGAGATTTGGAGTTTGAAATGGCTAAGGGCAAAAAGAAGGGGTTGGACTTTTCTATCGAGCTGATCCCTGTGATCTCGCTGATGTCGGTTTGTATCTGCTTTCTCCTTTTGACGGCAGTTTGGGTTCAGGTTGGATCTATCAACGTGAAGCAGGCTGTTGGTGGTCAACCGGCCAGTGAGACGCAGAAAAAACCCACGCTGTGGGTGGCGTTAGACGGAAAAGGATCGGCCTCTTTTGAAGTACGCGATTCTCGGGTCCCCGCGCGTCTTCAGCGTCTTAAGGTCCAAGGCGTCGATGGCAAACCGGACTTAGAAAAAATTAAAGAATTGATCAGTGATCTTCGAGTTGCTGAACCGGCTCTCGTCACGGCTCTAATTCAACCGGATGGACAAGCTGTTTATGAGCACATCATCGACGTCATGGATTCGTTCAAAAGGAACGGTGTCATCGACCTCGGTGTAACGCCGCTTTGATGTAGGTAGGTTAAAGATGTTGAATTCAAGTATTGTTAAAGATCGAGCGATGGTGAGCATCATCGGGGCTTCCTCGGTTCTTGCTCCTTCGGATGCCAATCGAAAAAAAGGAATCAACTCCGAGCTCCTGCTGACGGCTCTCATTGATGCGTTTTCAATTTTGATTGTTTTCTTGTTGATGAGCTTCTCGTCCACTGGCGATCTTTTGTCGCTAAGCAAGGACATGGAACTTCCGACGGCGGGTGGAGAACAGCTCGAGCGATATCCGGTCGTGAAGTTCGAATCGGGAAAGTATTTTATCGAAAGCAAAGAAGTCACATCGAATGATCTGGTACAGGCACTCCTCGACTTACGAAAGTCACATCAGGAGATGCGTGCAGGGGAAGAGTATCCAGGAATTCTGACGGTTCAAGCGGACCGTCGAGTTAAGTTCGAGCAACTCAGTGCGATCGTTCAGGCATCTGCTCAGGCGGGCTTTGGAGATATTAAGTTCGCTGTTCTGATGAAATAGAACTGTTTAAGGGGGGCGACAGATGTCGCGGGATTTGACTACTCGGTTTCTTAAGCTTCGAACTTTCGCTCTGAGCGAAGGTTTTAGGACCTTCATTGCTTCAATAGTTGCTTTGTCCACTCTTGGAGGCGGCGAGGCTCACGCTCAGCTGGCAGACAAAGCGACTCGCGATCTTCTGATTCAGAAACTGACTCAAGTTTATGCGACCTTGGCGCCGGCCGACTCTGCACGAACGGCGCTAACGCTTCGCCTCGCGGACTTGCACGCGGAGCGCGCTCGTCAGGACGCGATGGCTGAACTGCAGAACGGCTGTACGGTGTGCAACGCAGGCAAAGAAGACCGTCAAAAGGCACTGCGGTATTATCAAGAGGTGCTTCCGAAGTTAAACGATCAGCAAGTAGCGAAAGTCCTGCCTCAGGTCGGTCACCTTTATCAGATGACAGGTCAGGAGAAACTTGCAGTCGAAGCCTACGAAAGAGTCATTCGAGAAGGAAAACAGCCAGAGGCGATCGCGGAAGCTCACTTAGCGCTTGCTGAATTGGCGTTTAAAAAGCGGGATTACTCGCAGGCCAAAACTAATTATCTCAAAGTCCTCGCGATTCCTCAGGCGAGTTCAAAGGGATTGGCTGCTTATCGTGTTGCGTGGTCCGATTTTAACCAGGGCAATCTTGATCCAGCGATTGAAGGGCTTAAAAAGGTTTTAACTACACCGGAGCTCTCGTCGCGGTCGGCGACTGGTGGAGTTGTGCAGGTAGATAAACAATTTCAAGAAGAAGTGTCGCGAGATTTAGCAACGTTCCTCGCGCGTCGTTCGGTGTCCACGGAAGACGCAAAACTTCTCTACGAACTTAGCCCAGATACGGCAAAGCTTCCCAATCTGATTTATCTGGCGGGAGAAGTGGAGCGCCTTGGGCAAGTAAAGGCAGCGGTCGACCTTTGGCGGTTCTCTCAGGAGCGGCAGTCAAAACCACGTGCAAAGGTGGAAGGTCATTTGCGTATCGCGCAATTGGAAATGGAACTGAAAAACTCGAAGGCTGCTGGCCAAGAGTTTGATTTGGCCATGAACCTCTGGGGCGGTGCAATTGGACAAGCAGAAGATGATCAAGCAAAAGAGATGAAAGCGCGTCTGCGCAAACTCGTTTTAGATTGGAACCGTCAAGAAAAGAAGGCTCCATCTGACGAACTGGCCGCGGCTTATCGCGTTTATCTCAAAACATTCCCGCAAGAAGCTGACATGACTCTTTGGTCTGCACAGGTCAGTCGTGAGCGGAAGGAATATGCAGACGCTGTGTCGCTGTACAATAAGGGCGCGGAGCTCTACTCACAGCTGGCAAAAGTTTCGGCTAAGCCCGACGAGAAGAAAGTTGCGACAGAAGGTCTTGAAAACTCGCTTCTCGGGGCGATCGAGACTGCGGAAATCTCGAAGGACTCAACGCTCTTGATGTCGGCGTATGATTCCTATCTGGCCCTTTCGTTAGATAAAAAACGTGAGATCGAGGTCCTTTACCAAAAAGCCAACATCTCCTACCAGAAACAGGACTACGCTGTTGCTGCGGAAAAGATGCGTGAGATTGCTTATCTTACGAGCGCGAAGTCACCAGATGCGCTTAAAATTCGTATGCAGGCGGCAGACTTGGCGCTGGATTCACTCGTGATCTTGAAAGACGACGAGAAAATCGAAAAGTGGGCCAAAGACTTTGCTGGTCTTTTTCCGAAAGAGGCTTCCGATTACGCAAAAGTTGCTCGCAAGTCGGTTCTAACTCAGGCCGCAGCACTTGCTTCGGTGTCTGAACCTTCAGCTGCGCCAGACTTCGAACGGGCTTGGCAGGTGTTGGCTCGCTTTGAGCTTGCGACATCAACGCCTGAAGACAAAATTGCGTATTTCAAAAACCGTTTGGTTTTGGCTGAAAAAACGAAGCGTTTTGCGGAAGCTCGTGATTCGGCAGAACAGCTTATTAAGCTTCCTGGTGTGACGGTTGAAGATCGTCAATTTGCGCTTTCAAGAAAGGCGTGGTTGGCGGAATTGATTTTGGATTTTGATTCGGCGCTATTGGCGACTGAGCAAATTCAAGCGACGAAAGATGTTCCTGAAGATCAGCGCTTGCTGAAACTCGCGATGTATGCCGATCTCGCTAACCGCGATACCAAGCCCTACCTTGCTAAATATCTCGGTGTTTCGCGCGATGAAGATCGGACTATCACCATTGCGAGTCAGCTCGTTCGGGAATCTAAGGATCCTTTGAAGGAGCTTGAAAAACAAAGAGCAACTCTGCTTAAGAAACCAGAAGTCTACGCTCGCTTGGCACTTGAGATCGCGGCTAAACTTGGGAATTCAGATGTGGCGAAAGCGGCTTTGGCTCAAAAAGGTGTTGTCGGCACCGAAGCCGGCCGTTTGCTTGCTCGCATGGTAATTTTGGATGAAGCCCAAGGCATTAAGGCGAAGTTCAGCGCTCACGTCGTGGACGGTTCGAATCAAAAGAAGCTGGCCCAGACGCTGAAGGCTCGAATCGCGATGATCGAAGCTCTGGAGAAAATTGCTTCGCGAGCAGTCGAAAGCGGGGAGTGGACAGCGCAGCTATCGACGCTTGATCTTTTGGGCAAAGAATCCGAACGATTTTATTCGGAAATTTTGTCTCTGCCGGTACCAGCTGGTTTAAGTGCAGAGGACGAGCAGCAGTATCTTGCTCTTCTTTCGCAGCAGGCAGCTCCTTATCAGATCAAATCGCAAGACGTAAAAAAGAAGGTTGAAGAGTTCTGGTCTAACAAGTCGGCTGTTGCCGCACTTGAGGCCTCCTTGGTTTCTTCGACAGGCGCTCTACGAGCGCTCGTAGTGAAGGAAGTTGGGCTTTTGGCGGCGATTGCTCCGGAGGCAATTAAGCCTCAGCTAGACGCACTGGCCGCCCGGCCGGAGGCCAACGCTGAAATCCAGCCTAACCTAGCTGAAATCGAGAAGGCACGCCAGGCGGTTCGCGAAAGCCCGCTGAGTGTCGAAAAGCTAAACGCTCTTCTGCAGCTTGAGCGTCAAGCAGGTCGAGTTTCAATGGTCTCTTATCTTGAAGGGCGTATTCAAACGGTTGGGTCAAATGAGTCGGGCGCGAAAGAAGGTGCGAAATGAGTTCGGTAACACGGATTATGCTGACAGTTTTTGCTGCGATACTCGTGTCTGCGATTGTAGGGGAGGTTGCGCTCGCTCAAGAGCAGAACACGGCGAAAAAGAAGAAAACGACTGAAGTCAGTTTCGACGACGTCTTGGTTCAAGGTAAGTACCACTTTTCGGATGAAGCCGTGACGACTGTTGAAGACGACAAAATATTGGATGCGCTCTTGGGAGTTCGGACGGACTTCAAGGACCGCATTAAAAAATCCACGGCACGTCAGTAAGTTAGGAACCTTTAAGAGGATAGATTTATGGAAGCACAGCGATCTCAGGTGAAGTACTCGTTGGAAAATCTCGAAGGGGTTCATGTTCGCACACTTGCGGTGCCAGAAACAGACTCAGACACGCTGTCCGTTGTTCGCAGGTACGACACGAAAAGGATCGAGTTGGTGACGTCGACCTCACCTCTTGAGTCAAAAAAGGTTCGGTATGATTTACTAGGAACTTTTAAACGTGAAGGTCTTGCCAGCGGACAGGTACAAATCGAGGGCGTCGGCCGGTTAGTGGAAATCGCTTCTGGTTCGACTGTCCCTGTTATTCGAAACGAGTCTGTCTCTCTTGATTCAGGTCGCGATTGGAAGCGGGCGCTGGCTGGAGTGTTTGTCGCAATGTCTGTCCTGATGGGCGGGCTACTCAGTATTCCACAGCCGGAAAAGTTTCTTGAAGAAGAAATTAAGCAGCAGGTCGTTCAGATCGTGAAGACAGTTAAAGTGAAGCCTGTGCCAGTCCAGGCGAATGTCGTTGATAGCCGTGTTTCGGCGGTTCGCGAAAATGTGACTCCCACAACTAAAACAGCTTCGATTAAGCGAATGGGCGCGTTGGCTGTATTTGGATCGATGAAATCAGGATCGCAAAAAGGTGGCGTCAACCTTGGCGCGGTAAATACGACTGCTGGTCCAGGCCTTGGCGGAACTGCTGGATCGGGCGGAGTTCAAACGTCGATCTATGGCAAGGGCCTAGTTGCGGCTCCACTTGGTGCTGGCGGTAACATGCAGGGTGGCGGTGGCTACGGCACAAAAGGGAAAGGTGGCGGACAGGCTGGTTATGGCCAGATTTCTCTTGTTGGCTCTGCTGGTACGGCTCCGATTCCACTTGGTCGCGAGGCCATCATTGGCGGCGGACTCGATCGAGATCTCATTGCTGACGTCATCAATCGCAACCTTGGCCAGGTTCGATTCTGCTATGAGCAAGGTCTTCAAGGAGATCCTGCATTGGCTGGCCGTGTGGCTGTCGACTTTGTGATCGGCGGAAACGGACAGGTCAAAGCGGCCTCAGTTGGATCAACGACTTTGAACTCGAAAATTGTTGAAGATTGCATCCTGCTTCGTTTGAAAACTTGGAAGTTCCCACTCCCTGAGGGTGGGGCAGATGTGAAGGTCTCTTATCCATTCGCTTTGCGCCGAACAGGCCAAGGTTAAGGAGAGATTGCCATGAATTTTGGATTTGAGAATTTGGGGAAGAAAAAGGGGACTCAGATGTCAGTCAAAGCATACACGAAACTCAGTTTTTCGGGTCGGATCGCGATGGTCGCATTAGCGGCGGTCTTGATGTCGGCGTGCTCCTTCAATCAAGATCCGTTCGAAGAAAAATCTGAACAGATCAAAAACGGTATCCCGCCGGAGCTCGCTAAGGAACCACCTCTTCCAAAACCTTTGGCGAGTGATGCGCTTCGTATCGACACGCTGGACTTCTACACCTTCAAAGAAGAAGTCGAAGGTGAGATTCAGATTTCTGGTCGTGTGTCGTCAGCGAATCCGCAGTTTGACCTTTCTATCGACTCCAACAGTCTCAAAGACTTTCCAGGAGCGGTGTTTGATCCAAAGACCGGTGTTTTTAAGTGGACACCGCCTCGTGGGTCGACGGGAGCTGAGTACGGTCTTCCGAAGCGTCTTGTTGTGCGTTTGACGGCGCCTTCACCAGTTGGGGGAGCAATCATCGGCACGACCAAGGCGATCTTGGTCTACGTGACTCGTTCGGAAGTGGACCCTGAGATTCTTTCCGTCGATGACTTAGTGAAGTTGCCAGTTCGCGAAGGCGAGCTTCGTAAGTTCACAGTCGTCGTTCGCGATCCTGACTCGATCGATGCGGACGGTCTCCGTCCTCGTTTGGTGGCAGTGCCTTCGGCTCGTGGACCGGCCGATATTTCAGGATTGATCTACATGCAGGAGCCATCATTCTCCGAGCCAAATCCGGTTCAAGATCCGATGGACAAGAAGAAGTGGACATTCAAGATGGTTCTCGATTTGCGCGCGCCGGCTGGCGATATGCGTGGTCGTGATTTCACCCGCATCCAAGATCGCTTCAAGTTTGGTCTTCAGGTTGTCTCGCGCTTCGGTCGGATGGGCATGAAGAGCGATGGTGAGGCACAGATCTGGACAGAGGTTATGAAACCTGAAGTCAGCTGGTTTGATCCGATGACTGTTGTCGGCGGCCAGGAAAACCTGATTCAGTTCACAGTTTATGATCCGTATGCAGAGGGCTCACTTTCGATCAATCTGCTGACACGTATCGATCTTGAACTCCCCGGTCCAGCGGTTTGGAAGTGTATTCTGTCGTCGCGCGAAGGAAACCTCCTTTGCAAACTGAACTGGAAGCCCGTGGGTGCGACAAAGCCCGAATACGCCGTGGAGTTTGAAGTCATCAACAAGAGCAAAATTCCTGGCGATATCAAGGTTCAAAAGGAAACATTCCGTCGCGTCCTCCGTGTGATTCAACCGAGCACTCCGGCAGCGCCACCTGTTGTGGCTCCTGCTCCTTCGACACCGGCGCCAACGTCGGCGGTTAACTAAAGTTTGAGAGAATGGGGATTGATATGAAGAACATGAATATCGGAAAAGTTCTCTTGGGCTTGGCACTGGTGACGGGTCTGTTTTCTACTGAGACAGCAATGTCTGCGGACTTGATGAAGGACTTCGACACTCTGGGTGGAAACGACGTGCTCTTGGAGAAAGCGAAAGCTTTGAACCCAGAGGCGCAGATTCGTATCGTACAAGACCGCGTCGTCAGCCGTCGCCGTCGTGTCGAGATCTCGCCGGAGTTTTCTTCGGTTCTTGGCGGTGACGCTTACAACATGACGTCGAACCTCGGCTTGAATGCCCACTACCACTTCACTCCGCAGTGGAGCGTGGGTCTGAAGTACAGCTACTCGTTCAACCAACTTCGCCAAGAAGGTGAATACCTGATCAACGACGTGTCGGTCAGTGGCAAAGCGCAGATCCCACAGATCGATTTCCCGAAACAACAGGCTCAGCTTGTTGTGAACTGGTACCCGATCTACGGGAAGATGAATCTTTATGATCTGGGTGTTGTGCACTTTGATATCTACGCTCTTGCGGGCGGCGGACAGATTGAACTGAAGTCTGGAATGACGACGTCGTACACAGCAGGTGGCGGAATCGGACTCTGGGTTTCGCAACACCTCTCGACACGTTTCGAGCTTCGCTACGAAGGCTACACGGCGAAACGTTACACAGGCGACACGAATATGAATACCACGGTTGCCGGTATTCAGGTTGGGTACATGTTATGATGAAGGTTTCATTGAAACATAAGGCCTTGTTGCTAGCGGTGAGCACGGCGCTGTTTGCAGGAACAGCCGTGACAACTGCATCGGCGCAAGAAGCTGGTGAGGATGAACTCCACAGTATCCTTGGTGCCAAAGGCCCAGAAAAAACAAAAAACGGCGAGAGCCTTTTGGCTAACGCTGTGAGAGCTGCTCAGGCCGGTAAGATCACGGCTGAGCAAAATATCTTCTTGCAGTTCTTTGATGCGGGCGAGTTCGAAAAAGCTCTTTATCAATGGCCTGCAGCTTTTGATGGATCGGCATTTGCGAAGACGGCATCGGGACAAGCGTTGAACGCGTTGGTTCTTTTCAAGAACGGCATCCAGGTGACGTCGCTTGAAATGTTACTTTCGATCTCACAGCCCAAACAAATCGACCAATTTATCGTTCAGAAATGGCGTGAAGCGGCTCCTGACAATGCTCCTGTCTGGGCGTCGATCAACACGGCGACTTGGAATTCCGAGTGGACAACGATCTTTGGTATCGGTGCTGAGGTTCGTGTTCGAGGTCGCCAGGTTTATTCTGCTGACCAAGTTGAAACTGTGAAAGAGCTCATCAAGAAGACGCAAATCGACACGCGTGAACGCGCATGGCTCTCTTGGCAACTTGTGATTGCTCTGGCTCAGGGCGAAGACGCAGGTGTGGCGGGCAAGGCTTTGGCGGTTTTGATGAAGGCGCCAAACAACCCCGTTAGCCAAGATCTGATGACGATGACAGCGGCTCGTCTGCTGTTCCAAAACGGTTTCTTGGATGCGGCAAGCAAGTATTACGAGAAGATTACAAAGAGTTCGGACTACTGGTTTGACGCGCAAGAGGAGATGGCTTGGTCGCAGGTTCGCAAAGGTGAACCACAAAATGCGATCGCGATCACAAAGACTCTGGTCGCGCCAGCTTTTCAATCGCAAGTCGGTCCGGAACCATTCTTCCTTCGTGCGCTTTCTCAATTGAAAGTGTGTGACTACCCAGCGGTCGTGACAACTCTCAATACGTACCGTGAGCGCTTCAAGCCTCGCGCCGCGGAACTTGCGAAGTTGGCGGAGTCAGCGAACACGCCAGCTGTCACACGTTTGGTTGCGCGTATGAAGACGGGGCCGGCAAAACTGACAGATCTCGGTGCAGACGCAGCGGCATTACCACGTTTCGTAACTCGCGATGCGGCTCTTTCTCAGAACGTACAGACAGAGAAAGCTCTCGAGGCCGAAGCGAAACTTGCGGGTGAGCTTTATGCGCGATCGCTGACAGGTGGCACTGCTCAGGTCGGATTCCAGGCACGTTTGGAAGGGTTTAAGAAAGCCGTTGAAACTCGCACGCAGGCAGCTCGTTCGGCGACATATGGTCGGGTGAAAGCTCTTGCACTAGAAGAGACAGAGGAAATCGGCGCGATGTTGCAGAAGCTGCACATCGTGGAGGCCGAACTTCTGCAGCAGATCTCGCTTGCGGACCGGGTGATCTCGGCCACTCAAGGGAAGTCTTCGACAAAGGTGGGTACAACTGGCAGCCAAGCCAAAGACAAGGTTTGGTTTCCAGCTGAAGGTGAGACTTGGTTTGATGAGTACTCGAACTACAAAGTCGACATCAAAAAGGGTTGTGCAGCAGCTGGGTCAGCTAAGCCAGCTACGGCAAGACCATAAGAGGGGTTAAAATGAAACGACTGAAGGGCCTTTCCTTTTTAGTGGTGGCAATCGCGGTCGCAGCTTCGGCTTGCTCGCCGGCTTCTCCAAAGCTCGTTCCTCTTCCAATGGTCAAAAAAGAGCGCGTTCGCAATACAGGTGGATCCGAAGTCTCGTTCAACCGCGCTGTCGACATTTTGTTTGTTGTCGATGACTCGGGCTCGATGATGGATCACCAAGCGAACTTGGCGAAAAATATCCAGCTCTTCACGCAAGGGATCATGTCGAATCAGATTCTTGACTACCATATTGGGGTCACGTCTTCGAACATGGACTGGGATCCCTATCAGCCACCAGCCGGCTATGGTTGGAAGGGCGAGTTAAACGGGGTGACGAAATACGTTTCTCGTACGACTCCTAATGGCCAAGCTGAGCTTGAGCGCAATTTGCTGATCGGAACTGATGGATCGGGATCGGAAGAATTCTTTACACCAGTTCGAACTGCCCTGACGCCTCCAATGGCAAGCGGTGCAAACCGTGGCTTTTATCGTCCAGATGCCTATTTGGCGGTGATATTTCTGACAGATACAGACGATCAGTCCGATCTTTCGTCCTCGGATTTTTACCGTTTCCTTTTGAACCTCAAAGGCGGTGACGCTTCGAAGATCATTACCTACGGTGTCTACATTCCGACTGTAGATCGGGCCTGCAGTCGTTCGGGTGAAGAGCCGCCGAAGAAGCTCGAAGAGTTCTTCCAGCTCTCGAAAGCCCAGACGCTTAGCCTTTGTGATGCGGATTATGGGATGAAGCTTGCGGAACTGGGTGCGGATCTTGTTCGCCGAGTTGGAAGCGTGCTTTATCTTTCGCGTCCGCCTCAACCAGACACGATCTATGTGACATTCGGATCGCAGGTGATTCCGAATGACCCGGTGAAAGGTTGGGTTTACGATCCAGTTCGTAACGCACTTGTTTTCGGCGATGATATCGATCTCTTGCCGGAACCAACAGGCACACAGGTAGACGTCGATTTTACAGCAGCAGCAGAGTACGAGGAATAGTCATGGCAACACCGAAGATTCATGAGTCGAAAAACGCCCCAGCTCCCATTGGGCCCTATTCTCAGGCCGTAGAGGTAAACGGTTTTGTTTACTGCTCGGGGCAAATTCCTCTGGATCCTACGACAGGTGCGATGGTTGGAACGACGGTTGGTGAGCAAGCTCATCAAGTCATGAAGAACATCCAGGCGGTCTTGGCAAGTGCCGATTTGACTGTGAAAAACGTCGTAAAAACGACGATCTTTTTGGTCGATATGGCGGACTTCCAGGC
>CAKQVW010000067.1 GCA_934277865.1 uncultured Pseudobdellovibrionaceae bacterium
CTTGACTACTTCGATGTCGAAGACCGTGTGCGTTTCGGTCGATCGCAGACGACAGTTGCACTGAATGCCAAGGCCTCTGTTGAGGCGTTGTCTCGTGCGCGACAGCTTATTGACCAAGTGGCCTATCAGACGGGTCTGGCGCGTGAACACGTTGAACTTATTGTCGAACGTCATGCGATGGAATTTGAGTCACTTCTGCGGCACGATCCAGGGCCGGCTGTCGATTCCAGCGAACGCATGTGGGTGATGGAAGCCAAACATGCGATCCGCGAAACGATGTGTGACTCACTTGTCGACTTCTACGCTCGTCGCGTGCCGCTGTTCTTGGCGGAATCGGATCACGGGCTTCGTTATCTCGGACGGATCTCTCGGGCGTTCCAAGAGGAACTGCAGTGGACGGACGCCGAGAAGTCGGCACAGTGTTCGGCTGTGCAAGACTACTGCGCCCGTGAACTCGCTTGGCGTTCTCAGCTCTAGTTTGAACCGTGTCTTTGGCACGGATTCTGTTCTCTCCTGCCTCATGAAAACCCGACTGCTTGGACTTCATACTATTCGGCCCTCAGGACGCCTATAGGCAGTTTTGGGGGCAGGTTGAGTGACGAAATCAGGCTCGGGTTTTGGGAAAATTTCTTCGGTGTCCCTTCGGGGGATAGAAAGAGGCGGATGATGGCACGCGGATCAAGCAAGCGCGGAGAGGCAAAATCGAAAACGCCACGTAAGAGCAGAGCGAAAGCCAGTGCCGGAAAGGCAGGCTCGGCGCCACGCCGCCGGTCCACTCGCAATCGGAACCCACTTGCGAAATGGGTGGGGGTGTCGCTTGCCGCTGCTGTTGCAATTCTTGCCGCGCTGTTCTCCCAGGGTGTGTTGGCCCAGGCCAAGGACCCGGCTTTCATCAAAGACTATAAACCGACAATGCCCGGAGTTTTGCTTCGCGGAGGTTCGCGTGGTGCCAACCCGTTGAACGAGCATCAGCTTCAGCGACTCTGCCAAGACGGCGTCGGACACGCGATCTACACCTACGACACGGGTTTCAAACAAGGTCCTGCGCGCACCTGCATTCGCAAAGATGGAACTCAAGGTCGCATCGAATACTCGTACTATCGGTTTCTCGACAAAAAAGGCATAGAGGCCTCGATGCGAGCGATCCACAACTCGATCGTGAATCCCAGCTCGGGGTCGGTGTTTGTTCACTGCTGGAACGGCTGGCATGCGAGCGGAGAAATCGCGGCCATGGCACTGAAGCAATTCTGTGACTACACAAACGAACAGGCGATCGAGTATTGGAAAGCGAACATCGGCGACAAGGGGAATCTTCCTAAATACGGCCGAGTTCTTACTCGCATCAGCAACTTCCAACCTGACCCACAATTGAAGGTCGGTTTGAAAGCTCAGCGCGCTTTCTGCCCAAGTCCTTAATAGGATCTCGCGAATCGGGCCCTTAGCGTTTTCCGAGGTTCCGTAGGAAATCGATCACCCGTGTAGGTGAACTGAGTCCGGTTTGAGCCAAGAAGGCGGCCACTTTGGGGCCGCCTGTTGCGACGACTTCCAAATACCCGTTGCGAAGAACTGACAAAAGTCCCCCCGGCATTCGGGCGGCAACACTTCCGGTCAGCATCTCTTTAAAGATTCCAAGCCCAATCTCGCCGACGTCATCTTGGGTGTCGTTTGCTAGGACCGAGACGGTTTCCGGGGCCAGCGAGAATATGAAATCTGGTTTATTGGCTCGGCGTCGCTCGACGAGAACGTTGGGTCCACGTCGAAAAACCGCACACTCCACAGCGGGGCTCTGCCTGGGGCCGATCTCGATTCCAATCTCAACTCCCTCGCGTAAGGCGGCAAGGGCGCGGCGTGGAGCTTGTCGCTCTTGGAAAAATTGAGTGAGCAGGAGATAGGCATCGTCGGCTGTCATTCCTCCAGAGAACCACACATTCGGAAATCGGTAAATCGACGCCCGCGAGATCCGCCCAGGTTTTCTCGGTCGACAAAATGACGGTGAAACCGTCACGTCTCCCCCAGACTTCGAGACCGCGCTCCGACCAAATGCGTTAGAAACTTCTAACCTGCCGAATTGACCATCGTTTCCGCTCGGCCCTAGACTTTCGAGTATGAGTTTCTTCGACAAAGTATCGGATTATTTTTCGCACGACCTCGCGATTGACCTCGGCACGGCTAACACTCTCGTTTATGCCAAAGGTCACGGGATCATTCTTGATGAACCGTCGGTTGTTGCTGTTCAAAAAAACTATCGTGGCATGCAGAACCGTGTTCTCGCTGTCGGAAAAGAAGCGAAAGAGATGTTGGGTCGTACACCTGGCTCGATCGTCGCGATTCGTCCGATCAAAGATGGCGTCATCGCGGACTTCGAAGTCACTCAGCAGATGCTTCGGTACTTCATTTCCAAGTCGACAGGGCAAAAGAAGTCGTTCATTCGCCCTCGCATCATCATCTGTGTTCCCTACGGAATCACACAGGTTGAAAAGAAAGCCGTAAAAGAATCGGCGTTCTCGGCTGGAGCGCGCGAAGTTTATCTCATCGAAGAACCGATGGCGGCCGCGATCGGCGCGGGCCTCCCAATCACCGAGCCAATCGGCAACATGGTTGTCGATGTCGGTGGTGGTACCACAGGCGTTGCCGTGATCTCGTTAAACGGGATCGTTTACTGTAAGTCGATCAAAGTTGCTGGCGACAAATTTGACGAGGCAATCGTCAACTACGTTCGTCGTCAATTCAACCTTCTCATCGGCGAACAATCGGCTGAAAAAATCAAAGTTCAAATTGGAAACGCGTATCCGTTCGAAGAAGAGCGCGTGATGGAAATCAAAGGTCGCGACCTCGTTGCGGGCGCGCCGAAGACAATTGAGATCACATCGTCACAGGTCAACGACGCGTTGATGGACCCTCTTAGCGAAGTGGTTGATGCGGTTCGTACGGCACTAGAAAAAACTCCGCCGGAGCTTGCGGCCGACATTGTCGACAATGGAATTGTGCTGACAGGTGGGGGCGCGATGTTGGCGAACCTCGACATTCTTCTTCGTGAGCGAACAGGCCTGCCAGTGACGATCGCGGAAGAACCACTGACGTGTGTTGTTCTCGGATCCGGCAAAGCGCTTGATCAGTTCGATCTCTACAAACAAGTTTGTACAGATTAGGACATGAGGCAGGAGCAAGCGCGAGACATCGGACTGTTTTTTCTTCTGGGCCTGATGGACGAACGTGTCTCCCTGGCCGCTGCCGGTCGCGCAATTGCAAAAATCAAAGCTAGCGAAAAGTCGCCGAAGGACGTGGTTCCTCCGGCCGAACTGATTCGTATCTGTCGCGAGTCATGGAAGGTGCACCGGCGCCAGATTCCACGAAACCAACCGATCGAGTTTCCGACAGGAGCTTGGGTTGTCCCATCAGAGATCGATATTACGGTTTGGGCACGTTACCAAAAGGACGCGCCCGACGAAGATATCATGACGATTCTCTTCTCACTTGTGCTGGGGTATCGCGACGAGGATCTGGCGGAAGGTTTTCAGACTTCGGCCGGTACCATTCGCTATCGTCTAGGTAAGGGAATTCGCCAGTTGGGACTAGTCGTGCGCGGTCAGAAATCGTCTCTTTCTTCGGGGGCGGTGACGTGACGGGGAACGACAAACGCAAGCTGACGCCATTTCTTGCTCACGAGATGCTCTTTGATTATGTCACCGATCAGCTCGACTTCGAACGTCGAAAGGCGGTCGAAGAGTTTATTAAAGAAGATCGTGAAAGTCAGAATCTCCTTGAGGCCATTCGTCGTGGGATTTCTTACGCGGAATCTTTGAAGCGAATCGAAATCTCGTCCGAGGCACTTGATGAGCTGGATCATAGTGAAAACCTGGTTTCCCTTTCTCGCCGCTTGGCGCGCTGGTCGCAGTGGCCGGATTCCCTTCGTTGGTCGTTAATCGCCCTCCTGATTTCTGTATGCACGGCCGGAGCGGTGATGATCGTGCCTTGGAAGTCGGTACCGCTCTTCAAAGTGTCGCCCGGGTCCGATTCGGGGAGTTTTGAAATTGCTCGAGTCGAAGGCCGCAAGGCCGGTGGCGACGACGGGCAAATTGTCGCGGATTTACAAGAGGACAATCTCGACGAACAAACCGGTCCGCTCGAAGGATCGGGTGATGAAGAATTCGCAGAAGAGTCTTCGGGCGTGCGTCCGACGATTCAGGTTCCACCTCCGATATCCGCACCTCCGGTGTCGACCGCTTTGACGCGTCTGCCATCTCCAGCTCCAATTCAAGCCCCGGCTCAGTCCACCGTCGCGGTTCGCGCGACACCTTTAGCGACGGTTACCCAAGCTCCGGCCGCAACTCCGGCGCCGACCGCTGCGCAGAAAGCCAGCCGCGGTTATGTCTATCGCGCATTCATGACACTTTCAGATCTCGAAAATATCGCACCTAAGATCACGCAGCAGCTAAAAGAGCTTGGCGCAGAGAAGGCGGGTGAGGTCGAACTCGGCTGGCGTCGAGGTTCGGGCCGTTATTATCACTTTAGTCTCCCTGAGGTCAGCGAACAGAAGCTCATGGAAACTCTGCGCGGCTATGGTCCAGTCCGGATCTCAAAAGATCCACACCCTCGAGTGATGCCCCAAGGACAGCTTCGATTTATCCTATGGATCGAATCGGGCGTTGAAGCGCCGGGGAATTAAGGTGCAACAAAATTCGGTCTTTCGAAATCGCCGACCCAAGCGATCGCTTCGCACGATCTTGCTGATCTGGTTTTTGCTGCTGTCGCTTGTGCCGTTGATGTTCGTCACGGGCTACTCGCTTGTGAAATACGAAGAGGCCATCGACAACGAACTGGTGCAAAGACTTCGCGCGAACTCTCGAGAGGTTTCCGCGACGATTTCGGAATATGAACGATACCTTGAAGGTCGACGCAATCGAATTCGCAGCGACGCTCAGCTTGTGTTCCACCTCTCGACCGGAAACATTCAGCAGGTTCGAGATCTCGCGCCTGGGCTGATTGGGAATTCGCTGGTCTCGGGTCTCAGTATTTTTGACCGAGAGTCTCAACAAATTGCCATCATCACCCAAGAAGATGTTCTTCGGAATCGCACGGCCCGAACCCCAGAACCTCCCGTTTACTTAAGCGATGCGTTTCAAGCTGTTCTTGAGAAACAAGGCCAGGTGACGGTCGCCGATGTCGGCGTCGGAAACAGTTTGGACCTGATCTCATTGGCCAGATTGGAAACCAAAGGCAATCGCGTTGCTGGTGCTGTTGAAGAGATCATTACGCTGGGCCCAGCGTTTCTAGAGAATTTAAAAAAGCGGCTCGGACTAGAGATCGTGTTATTCGATTCACGCGGTCATATCGTCGGAGCCAGCCAGCCAGACATTCTGCTTTACCAGCGAGACCTTTTTTCGCGCTCTGTTTTAGGCAGTGAAGAGGTGGTTTTTGACCTCGCACTCCGCAACGAGCCCTTCGGGTTCATGGTGACTAAGGTGAAGTGGGGCGACTCCTACTTCTTTATTGGCATTGGCGCATCGAAACAGAAATCCAAGGCTGTTCTTCGCAACATCAATTATGCGTTCTTCACGGTCATCGGGGCCGTAGGGCTCTTGCTTATTCTAACTGCATTTGTGACATCAAAGATCGTGCTCCGTCCGTTGAACGATTTGGTCGAAGCCCTGCAGTCGATGGATCGCCAAGAGGGGCCTGTTGCCATGCCGATCACCACGGAAACTGAGATCGGTGTTTTGACTGAAAGCTTCAACGAGATGTCGAAGCGAATTCACGTTGCCAAAGAAGAGCTGCGCTCGAAGATCACCGAGCTTGAGGCGGCCAATCGCGAGATTCGCGAGACGCAAGCTCGGTTGATTCACACGGCAAAGATGGCGAGTCTCGGTCAGCTGGTTGCGGGTGTCGCGCACGAACTGAATAACCCAATTGGGTTTGTCTACTCGAACATGGCCACCCTTCGTGACTATGTCGAAAAATTGCACGATGCGATTCGTGCGGCCGAGTCGGGGCCTCAGGCATTAGCCAAAAAGAAAGAGGAAATCGACTACGACTTCATCGTAGCGGATTTGCCAAAGCTGATCTCATCAAGCGAGGAAGGCGCCCGGCGCATGCGGGACATTGTCGTGAAGTTGAGAAACTTCTCTCGTTTGGATGAGGCGAAGCTCAAGCGAGTGAGCTTGCGCGAGGGAATCGAAACTACACTCTCGCTCTTGCAGGGTGAAATGAAAAATCGCGTCCGCGTTCACACCGATTTTGCGGATGTCCCAGATGTGCTCTGTTATGCCAGCCAGATCAATCAAGTCTTAATGAACATACTCTCCAACGCCTCTCAGGCCATAGGAGAAGAAGGCGATATCTGGATCAGCATGAAACCGGTGCGAGGCACTTTTGTGCAAGTCGTGATTCGCGATTCCGGTCCCGGCATCAGCCAAGAGTTATTGGAACGGATCTTTGACCCCTTCTTCACAACGAAAAGTGTCGGCCAAGGAACTGGGCTTGGCCTCAGCATTTCCTACGAGATCGTCAAAAAGCATGGTGGCGAAATCGTTGTGAAGTCCGAGCCAGGCCGCGGCGCCGAGTTCACCATCGAGATTCCCATCGAGGGTCCAAACGCATAAGGTCGCGAAGTAAAACTCGCGAATTCACGCAAGTTTTTTCAATTATCCTCTCAAGTCCGTCTCAGATTTAGCCGATAGGCAATCATCTGGACCAAGGGTGCCTTGATGCAGCCCTTTGGTCTCACTTTGAGACGGAAGAAATGGGCGCTAAACAGAAAGTCAAACAAGCCAAATCTAGCCAGCGCGAGAAAGCTCGCCGTGCAGAAGAATTGAAGGCTCTGTTTGAACAGGCCGAGCCCCAGCCTAAGCAAGCCGAGCCTCGGCGAGAACCGGCAGCCGTTTCACAAATGACTTCGAGTTACGCCACGCCGACACCGACTCTGACCGAGCTGACCGAGTCGCAAAGGCGGATTCAGCAGGCCGAACTCACTCGCACCATGGCCACGTCTCCGACTGTTTCTCAATCGCGTCCAAGAGAGGCGACTTCACTTCGCACGGTCATCGCACACCAGCCATATAGCCCTGCGCGACGTCTTGATCAGCCTGCCGTGGTTTCACCCAAAGTCGAGAAAGCAGAATCAGAGCCCAACCGTGGACTTGGTGTGATTCTGCTGTTAGCAGCTGCGCTTCTTGGATTTATCGGATACTGGAATGTTCAATATTCGCAAAAACACGCCGTGGTTCGAGCGAAGCCGGTTGCCAGCCAAACCGGCGCGACCGCGGAAGATCGAACACGTGTTGATTTCTATCGCCAGCAGCTAGGGCACAGGCTGAATCAGCAGCGAGTTGATGTCGAGATTCAGAATTACACACGTGCACCAAGTCTCTCGGTTGCAGATCGACCTGGCGCACACGCTCCAAACATGATGATGGGACTGCCGCTTGCACCGCAGACGGTTGAGAATTCGACGGGTGTGTATTCTTCGCGTTTCCGCACGACCCCGATCTCTCCTGATCATCCTGATGCGCGTATTCAATACGGCCTCCAAGAAGAAGAACATCGAGACGAATACACTCGCCAGGTCAATAAGGACTATGTGGAAGAGTTTGTGCGAAATGCGCAGCGTGAAGGTTTAAAGGTTGAAATCGATAGCAACTACAATGTGATCGATATCAAACGTAACGGCAGCAGCCTCATGCGAAACCCTGGTTCAGAGCAGGGACCTGCTCGCTAGCCGGTCGAAATATTTCGGGCTTCATGCCTGCCATCGAACGATGGTTTTTCCCTGTGACAACAAGATGATCCAAGAGCGGAATCCCGATGAGGGTCGATGCGCGCATAAGCTGTTGTGTAAAGCGCCAGTCATTCTCAGAAGGCAGTGGGTCTTGGCTAGGGTGGTTGTGTGCCACGATGAAGCTCGAAGCGTTAAGCTGGCAGAGATAGCGAAAGATATCTCGTGGATGCGCCATGCACGCGTCGACAGTGCCTCGAAACAAGAGCTCGGCACCCAACAGCCTCTTTCCAGGACAAAGGGCGAGCACCCAGAGCTCTTCTTGGTGGTGAGACATAAGCTGTCTGACGATCCTCGCTGCGGAACGGGGAGATTGAACGGAAAAGCGGGGTAGACGCGGTTTGCCGCTGTGCTCGTCGTATTTCAGTACCTCAGCCGACGTTAGACTGGCTGAAACTGGAACAGATTTGGAACATCCTTTAGGCCAAAGTGCGTCGGGATACGTCCTACTGATTGCGGGGGGTTGTGTCGGCCCACTACAATCTCGAGAGTAGCTCTGTTCGCAGGAAATCAATTTCGGAGGTATCATGACTTCTCCCATTCTAAAAAATCAGGTTTGGGGCTCCACGAATCGTTTATTTGCAATCTGCGCGGTCTTCATTGGTTTGGTTACCGCAGGTTGCGGCCCAAAGGCCTTTGTGCGTGGCGATTACGATGATGTTGAACGCGAAAACAATTTGAACGACCAATGGTCGGAAACCGACATGCAAAAAGTTGTCGCCGATCTCGTCGCCTCCCTGGTGAGCCATCGTGAAATCGCCAATGCCGCTCGTCCGCCGATCGTCATGGTGACAAAGCTTCAAAACAAAACGAGCGAGCATATCGATACCCAGTCGATCATGGACATGATTCGCGTTGAGCTTTCTCGCGGTGGCCGAGTGGCATTCGTCGACAAAGAAGCCCGCGAAGACGTCGCCGCCGAGTACGAGTATCAGAACTCGGGCATGGTTTCGGACGAAACTAAGAAGGACAAGGGCGGCCAAATTGGCGCGGACTACATCATCAATGGACGTCTCGACACAATTGTTCAACAGGCCGGGAAAGATAAGACGGTTTACTACAAAGTGACGTTGAACCTCACCAACTTGAAGAAGAACCTCATTGTCTGGACGGACTACAAGCAGCTTCGCAAGAAGTATCGCAAGCAATCGGTCGGTCTGTAAGCCTGCATGAAGCTTCTCAAGAGAGTCTCGGCCATAACATTATGGATCGCGACTTCCCTGGTAGTGACCGGTTGTGCGACCTACCAGGTGAAAGTCGACGAAGCGAGACGTCTCTTGGCGAACGATCCAGAATTGGCACACGAAAAATTAAAGCCCCTCGCGCAAGAAGAGGGGCGTGATCAACTGGTCTATCTCCTAGACTACGCGACAGCTCTTCAGGCGGCGGGTCGTTACGAAGACAGCATCAAAATATTTCTCCAGGCCGAAAAACTCTCAGAGCTTGTCGACTATCATTCGATCTCAAAGGTTGCGACGTCTCTCGCGCTGAGCGAAGAAATGGTGCAGTACAAAGGTGAGGACTTCGAAAAGGTTCTTATCAACAACATGAACGCGATGAACTTTTTGGCTCTGGGGCGTCTCGAAGAAGCGCTTGTCGAAGTACGACGAGTGAACGAGAAGCTCTATAAACTGAAAGCTGACGGAAAAAAAGATTTCAATCAAAGTCCGCTGGCGTTCTATTTGGGCGCGATGATTTGGGAGAGCGATCGCAAGTTCGACGACGCCTACATCGCCTACAAAAAAGCATACGACGTATTTCCTGACTATCGACCTCTGCGCGAAGATTTGATCCGTGCCGGGATTCGGGCGCAACGCCCAGAGGAAGTTGAAAAGTGGAGGGAGATGTTTCCCGAGGTCGTGGTGAAGCCCGAGTGGCGTGATCGCACGATGGGGGAGATCGTGGTCGTGTACTTACACGGCTGGGGTCCGCGCAAGCAGCCGCGTCCCGAGAGTCCGCGTTTTCCACAACTGGTTTCAGTGACTCATGGCTTTCCCAGGTTTTCGGTTTCGGTTTACCCCGGAGAGTATTCACCGGAACAAACGAAGATGACGAGCCACGCGAGCGGCTACCCTATCTATTCGATCGATGATGTCGCGATCAAAGCACTAGAGGGTGACTACGGTCGATTGATAGGGTCGCGAGTCGCAGGGATCGCTGCCAAAGCTGTCCTAGCTGAACAGCTTAGACAGAAAGACAATGCACTTGGGCAAATAGCGTGGCTGGTGATGAATCTCTCAGACCGTGCTGATCTTCGTCAGTGGTCGACTCTTCCGTCGAGTTTTTCCATAGCGCGTATTCCTGTAAAGGCAGGTCGCTACAATGTGCGCATGGAGAGCAATGGAGTGATTGTTCAAGAGGGCATGAGCGGCGAGCGAAACGAACAAGACACGGCGCTTGCGGGTGTGCGTAGTGTCACCGTCAAAGGCCTCGAGAAGACTTTCCTAATTTGGCGTCGTCTTCACTAGGTATTGATGTATGATCGAACCCAGATGAATTTTATCTGTCGAGTTAGTTCTTCTGTTATCGCGCTCTGCTTGACGGCGGTTGCTGCGGGGTGTGTCTCATCGGAGAGGACCGAGCATTCTCAACGCTTGTCTCGTGTGCCAGAGATAGTTCCATCCGAATTTAGTCGGTCCCACGCTGAGGCAATGAAGCGATCACAACGCAGCGCCTCGGCTGTTTTGGACAGCAATGCCGTTCCGCACATATTCGCAGCTAGCCGCAATGACCTGATCTTTTCACAGGGTTATACACATGCCTTCTTTCGTCTCTGGCAGATGGAGACAAACGCC
>CAKQVW010000068.1 GCA_934277865.1 uncultured Pseudobdellovibrionaceae bacterium
AGATTTCCGTCGGAGTCGTCATTCAAAAGATGGTGCGAGCCGATCGGGCTGGCGTCGCTTTTAGTCGAAATCCCATCCGGGCGTTGGATCGCGATTCGCTTTTGATTGCCTCTGTGTTCGGCCTTGGTGAGGGGCTGGTCAGTGGCTATCTCGAGTCAGACTCCTTTGATGTGTCTCGCTCGAAGCGCACAATCAAATCGGAGCTTGTCACCAAGGACCAGGCGTTTCGACGTGACCACAATGGCGGGCTCAAAATTGAATCGGTCGATCCAGCGTTACATAAGGCCTCGTCGTTGACCGATGAAGAGGTGTTGAAGATCGCAGATCTGTGTTTGGATCTCGAGAAAAAGTTAGAGGCTCCTCAGGATTGCGAATGGGCCATCGAAGATGGCCAGGTCTATCTCGTGCAAACTCGTCCCGTCACCAGTCTGCCGCCAGACACGTACTTTGAATCGAGCAGTCGAGGAGTTTCGGCGAGTCTTTGGGACAACTCCAACATCATCGAAAGTTATTCGGGCGTGACAACGCCGCTGACGTTTAGCTTTGCTTCACGCGTTTACCGACAGGTGTACATCCAGTTCTGCGAAGTCATGGGCATTCCACAAGCTTGGATCATCGAGCGTGAAGATGTCTTTCGCAACATGCTGGGTCTGATTCGGGGTCGCATCTATTACAATCTCGTGAACTGGTACAAGCTTGTGCTTTTGCTTCCAGGATCGGCCAACAACAAGAGCTTCATGGAAACTATGATGGGGGTGAAGCAGGGTCTTAAGCCTGAAGTCGCCAAGCTCTTTGAGTTCGTAAATAACCCACCTCGCTACAGTCTCATCCAAAAGCTTACGCTCTTGGTGTCGACGTACTTGCGTTTCAAAAAAATCGACACCTTGGTGGGAGAGTTCAATCGCAATTTTGTTGAGACCTACGAAGATGCGAGGAAGCGACCGTACCGAACCTACAGCTTTGATCAGCTGGTGGACGAATATCATCGTCTCGAAGACCGCTTTTTAAAGCGCTGGCAAGTTCCCATAATCAACGACTACCTCTGCATGATTTTTTTCGGGCTGCTAAAAAAACTCACAGAGAAGTGGGTGGCCAGTGGCGATGAAGGTGGTTCGCTGCAAAATGATCTGCTCTGTGGGCAAGGGGACTTAGAGAGTACCGAGCCGACGAAAACACTGATGCGGATTGCGAAAGTCATCGACAAAGGCGACACGAAGACGCGTGATTGGTTTATTCAAGGTAAGCCATCCGATGTTTGGAGCGAACTTGCTAGGGACCACAGTGCTGTTGGGGCAACGAGTCCGCAAGCCGAGATCTATCGACTGTTTGACAACTTCTTAGATCTCTATGGATTCCGTTGCATCAACGAGCTGAAGCTAGAAGAAAAGGATCTTCACGATGACCCCAGCTTCGTCGTCGGTTCTGTTCAGAGTTATGTGCGCACAGGCTCGTACGATATCGAAAAGATGGAGGCCCGCGAGCTTGAGATTCGTGCCAAGGCCGAAAAGCTTTTGTTAGAGAAGGTCTCCGGTCCGAAGCTTGCGATTTATCGCTGGGTTCTAAACGAAACTCGTCGTGCTGTTCGCAATCGTGAGAACCTTCGCTTTGCGAGGACGAAAGTTTTTGGAGTGGCGAGAAAGATCATTCGCGCCATGGGAGCCTGCTTAAAAGATCTTGGTTTCTTGCGCCAAGAATCGGATGTGTTTTATCTCACGATCGAAGAACTGATCGCCTTCAACGAGGGGCGCACGGTGACGCTCGATCTGGCAACATTGACGGAAATTCGGAAAAAAGAGTTTTTAAGCTTCGATAAAACCCAGCCGCCGCCAGACCGTTTTCTTCTGGAGGGCGCTGTGGGTGTGAGCCTTCCGTACGGTCAGGTTTTGGCAGAGCTAGATCTGCTCCGTTCCGAGCGACCAAAGTCAGATGATCCAAATGTGTTGATCGGCACACCTTGTTGCCCAGGTGTGATCGAAGGGGTCGTTCGGGTTGTGAAGGAGATGAAAGATGCAGAGGGAATCGCCGGCGAGATTCTGGTGACCGAACGCACGGATCCAGGTTGGGTGCCACTCTATCCAAGTTGTTCGGGACTTTTGATCGAGCGTGGAAGTCTTTTGTCGCATTCCGCAGTGGTTGCTCGGGAGCTGGGGCTTCCGACCATTGTCGGAATCTCTGGCGGTTTGATGAAGAAGATTAAGACCGGCGACCGTGTGCGTGTGGATGGAGCCAAAGGTGAGGTCCGTCTTCTCAAAGACGAGGCAGAGAAGGTCGTGGAGGCGTAACGTATGGGATGGCTCGTTCGCGATGTTTCGGCACAAGAGTTTGTGAGCTATTTTGGCGAGCCCAGTCGCGACCCGCTTGCGAGGTTTATTCTGGCGCCGGTTCCGTTTCCTCGAGCTTTTGTGTTTGCCTATCGTGAAGGAGAGTCTCAACCCAGCGCCAGAATTTGTGGTTCGCAGTCGATTGGAAAAGATCTCGCAGTTGGCTTTTTTAGCGGTGATCCCGAAGCTTTTTCCGCTATGAACCGGCACTTGGAGGCATGGGCGATCAAGGCAGGTGCGTCGCAGTTGATCGGGCCGATGATTTACAACACCTGGTTTCCTTATCGGGCAAGACTGTTTGATGACGAGCAGTCGCGAATCGGAGTCGACGGTCTTCAGGGGTTTTCATGGGAACCCAATCAGAACCGAGGTGACGAACGCCTTTGGGAAGAATCGGGATACCAGATGATCGAAAGCTATTCGTCGCGTGGTTATAGCGATCTTTCGGGTTTTCAGGAGCGACTGATGCCGGCGCTGGATGCGGCTCTTGAGAATGGATTTACGATTCACGCATTTCCAAGCCAGATGGCGACCGAAGAATCACGCGGCCGGTTATTGGATGATCTCTATCAGTTGACCATGCAGAGCTTCAAAGAAGCATTTTTTTTTCAGGCGATTCCGCGTGAGTATTTCCATCAGTTGTATCTGGCTGGCTTTTCGGAACTCAAAGATCTTTCCAGCTCTTATTTGATGCGGGATCGTGACGGGCGTGCCGCAGCTTTTAGTTTCGCATTTCCGGATCGTGGCTACATGGTTTTTAAAACGCTTGCTGTTGGTTCCGACTATCGTGGAAAGCGCCTTTCTAACGCCGTCATGGCGGCCAGCGCGGAAACCGGAGTTCGTCAGGGTCTGGACAAGATGATTCACGCCCTTATGCGGCGCGGGAATCTGAGCGAGCATTTTGGAGGCCGCTCGGAGCTTCTCTTCGAACACTGTTATGGACTCTTTGCCAAACAGCTTGATTCGAAGTAGCCCTTTCGCATGACAAATTCCACTCGTAAGTTCGCATTGATTGTTTTTCTTCTCGCTTCATTTCTGATTCAAAACCTGGTGCTGTCCGAGGCTCAAGCCTCGGGCTCCAGCAAGCCAATGTCGCTTGGACAATTTATGACCAAGCCCAAGCTTGTCGTGGTTTTGGTGGTGGATCAGTGTCGTTCAGATTTTCTCACCCGGTTTCATAAGCGCATGACGGCCAATGGTGCCCCAGGCGGCCTTCGGTATTTGATGGCCAAGGGTGCGTACTATCCGTTTGCCAAGTTCGATATTCTGCAAAGCATGACGTGCCCGGGGCACGCGACCGTTCTGACCGGCGCGTATCCCAATCAAATGGGGATTCCCCTGAACGAGTGGTATGACACATCACTAAAATCACAGATTTACTGTGCGTCGGACGACAAGAGCCCGATCGTGGGTCGTCAAGCAGCAGCACGCGAAGGCATGAGTCCACGCCGTCTAGTTGGATCGACAGTTGGAGATGAACTTAAGATCGCGGGATATAAATCAAAAGTTGTGTCGGTGGCCTTGAAAGATCGGTCGAGCATCATGATGGGCGGCCATCTTGGAGATCTCTCGATTTGGATTGAGGAAGGTCGCTGGGTGACTTCTCGGTACTACGCCAAAGATGGAAATCTCCCTGACTGGGTTTCGGATCTCAACAAGGGACTTGCCAGCGAAGAGGGAAAGACCTTTCAAGTTGAAATTCCGGGCAATGCTTCAGGACTGTCGTTGGCGACGAATGACAAACGTTCGGTCAAGATCGTGATCGACAAGAAAAATGCGTTCACAACCGAGTATGGAGTGAAGGTCACAACTGACGCTGCCATCAAGGCGCTTGAGTCGATGAAGCTGGGCCAGGGAGAACACCCAGATATTTTGGCGGTCAGCTATTCGGCACACGATATGATGGGACACGCAAAAGGACTTCAGGGTGCAGAGATGGAGCACCTGACCGTCTACGAGGACGCCAGTATTGGAGAGTTATTGAAGGCGATCGACAAGAAGGTGGGCCTGAAGAATGCGGTCATTGCCATGACTGCCGATCACGGTGTTGCACCCCCCGTGGAACTGGCAAAAAACCTTGGGATCTCTGCCGGAACCTTTGGCCAGGAGTTTGCGAATGAAGCCGAGGCACACTTGGTTAAAAAGTTCGGCAAAGCCAAAAAAGGCGATTACATCCTCCGAGTTCGCTCTTTTAATTTCTACTTGAATCCGGACGTCATGGTTGAAAAGAAGCTGGCCCGCGAACGACTGGAAAATGAATTGAAGCAATTCATCGCGTCGCCAAAGGCCAATGGAGAAATTGGCCGAGAGGGTGTGGCAAGTGTGTTCACACGATCGGAATACGAAGCTGGAAAATTGCCCGCTGGCCGCTTTGAACGACAGATCAAAAACACCTATGTCGTCGGCAAGTCCGGTGAAGTCGTGATGATTCCCAAACCGTTCTGGGTGATCGAAAGTGGTTATGCGACTCACATCACGGGATATGAGTACGATCGAACAGTGCCGTTGATCCTGGCCGGAGAACGTATTCGTCCCGGCGTTTACGCAAATTCGGCAGAAGTCATCGATCTTGCTCCCACCTTGAGTTTTATTCTCGGTCTTGTGCCACCATCGGGCACGGACGGGCGTGTGCTGCACGAGGCGCTGGCACCGTAGGGTCTCAAATGGGCCCACCTGGGCCCCAAAACGGGTTTGAAGCTTGAGTTTCTTTGGGCCTGCGTGGTACCGAAGGTCGAACTTTGAATGATGTGGGGGATATATGCACACGCAGTTGATGGGTCGTGGTTATTCGGTTCAAACTATTTTGACGGCCCTCGCATCGACTTTCGTCCTTGGCGCCATTCACTTCACGCCATCGGATGCACAAGCCGGACGTATGAAGGACGTTCACCTGATGCACCTTGAGGCGATTGCCGAGTATTTATACGGGAATGCCGACACGGATGGTCTTCAGACGCGCAATTCGAGCTTCGTACCGGCGGAAGCGGGCTACCGGTTTGCTGTACGTAGCGAAGTTCTTGTTTACTCGCCAGTGACCGACGGTTTTGATTGGGTTCCCTGTGTGACCCAGCTTGTTCAGACGGGTCCTCGCAGCTTTCGTGTGGCGAAGACCGTCTGCCAATAACAAGCGCGATTTAGACTTTACGAAGCATGCGGTCGAGAGAAAAACGGCCAGCTCCCTGGAAAATCAGCAGGGTGCAAACTGCCAAGTACATCAGCGAGAGTTCTTTTTGGCCAAACGGATCGGCTGCATGGGCGCCGAATGCCGCAACCGCCATGGTAAATCCTAAAAACAGCGAAGCGTGACGGGTGAACAGGCCGGCGGCGATCAAAAGCCCCCCGACAAACTCGGAAAGTCCTGCCGACCAGGCGAAAACGGTAGGAAGTGGAAACCCCATCTGACCAACGGCATTGATAAACCCTTCGGCGGGTGGGATTTTTTTTAAGCCATGGGCAAACGCCATGGCGAGACCGGCAAATACACGAAGAATGAAAAGTCCAAGGTCGGGATTGTGGATGAGCTTTTTCATATTTGAGCTCCGTTTCGGCGCAAAAGTTGATCTAAGTTTTTCTCTAAGTCTTTTCAAAGATATCAAATTCATAGACGCCGGTTGTATCTAAATCTCGCGCCCACGATTCTTCGACGGCGAGTTTTGTCCAACCTGAACTCTCGATTCCGGGTGGGCGCCTTAAGAAGCTTCGAATCACCATACGGCTCCCGGACTTGGTTTCTTTTGGAAGATTTTGAAGCAGGCGCTTGGCCTCCTCTTCGGGTAAATAAGAGATCGTGTCGGAAAGCGAGACGAAGTCATAGGGTTTGGTTTTCAGGATCTCAAGCAGATTGGCCTGATGGTATTGCACCTTTGTCGGGGAGCCCTTGATAGCCAATATAATGTCTTCGCGTGCCTCTAGCGGGAGCCCCTCTTCATAGGCAACACCACCCAAGAACAGCACCTGAAGGAAATAGTTCTTTCGAATCAAAGTGCGTGTGAAAAGGCGCGTGAATTCTTCTTCGATGAACGCCGAAGGCGCACGCGTCTCTGTTCGGCGATCACTTTGACCAGAAAAATGCCCCTTGTAGAGGAAACGGTTGAAGACAAATTCGCTTGCGGCGATCCGCACGAAGGCCTTGAAGACCAGAGGCTTAAAGTGCTTCTGAAAAAGTTTGTTTTGCTCCTCCAGCGAGTGCGCTTCAAAGATCGGCCTCGTGTCGAGCCTTAGGACCTCACGAAAGATCCGTCCCATTTTTTGAAAGTGCCCTTCCCAGCGACCAAGCAGGATAAAACCTCGGCCAGTCCACGCATTCTTTCTCTCCAACCAGAAACGATAGGTTGCCTCGCTTAAGTGGGGTTTGAGACTCACAAAAAGTTCGATCCGGTCATCGTGACTGGTGGAGTTCCCTGGGATGCCACCCCGGTAGCCGAGAAAAAACAGAAATTCATCTCGTGAGAGGTGGCGAGCGGCCGCAACTCGTAGTTCCACGAGGGCTAGTTGTTCTTGGGAAAGATCGACGACATCCAGAGTTTTTGGTCGCCGTGCTATCAAAGGTAAAACGCGCGCCCCACTTCCGCCAATGCAGAACACGGACTGCAGATTTTCTTTCTGCAGTGTCCATTCGATTCGGGTGTCTTCGTTGGAGAGGGTGTAGTTGAGGTTCTTAAAGTACTCGCTCATAAAACCAATCCTCCAATGTATTCGAGCCGGAGACCGTAAATGGTTTCTCCAAGAATCGATTTGGCTTGGCCAAGAAGTCGGCCCGCCTGTCCGTTGTAGTTCTGCGCGCCGGCCGAGAGAGTTAAACCCTCGTAGAGTTCGCGCCCGATCCGAACCGAAAAGTAGCGGTCGTCAGATGCGGAGGGCCGACCGAATCCAATTAAGAGATCGGTTTCAAGTGACCATCGCTCTTTGCTGTATCGCACGGGCAGATAGAAAATCGCTTCGCCCTCATTTCCCGAGGAACGGTCGCGAAACGTCGTCAGCTGAGGGCCAACTAGCCATTCATCAAAAAACCAATCACTTCCGAGAGTCGCAAACAAGGCGTCTCGATCGGAATTACCGGTTTCGAACTTCAAAACGACTTTTTCGAAGGCGTAGCTCGCAAGAAAGCCACTTTGCAGTTCTCGCTGACTGGTACCTATCACTTTTTTTGTGGAGCCAATCGCGGCGATCTCAAGAAGGCCAAGTTTGAGTCCAAACTTGGCTGCAGTTTCGCCGAGATTTTCCCGATCGCGGTTTGTGAGGGGCTCGGCAAATCGGAAGGGGGCCGAGCGGAGCACGTGGGCAACATCGAGATCCCATGTTTGATCAAAAATGGTCCCCGTGTAGGTCAGGCGAATCGCATCCGGGTGCGTGAGTTGATCGATCAAGGGATCAAGGAAAAAGCGATTGAACCGTCGTCCGGTGAGAAGATCCAGCGAGGGCAGTGTCCAGCTTTGGCTCCAGCGAATGGGTTGACGTCCGAGGCGCAAGCCGACACCATTTTTAAATCCGAAATCGAGCCAGGCTTCGTTGAGATCGGATTCGTCTCTCGACTTTCGCAGATCGGGCGCACCCAGAGGTTTTTTGTCGAGTTCGGCAAAATCACGCGAGAGAAAACCTTCTACGCGCATGCGGTAGCTTGAGAGTCCAAGTGCCGAGGCGCTTCCGGAATGATCCGCGGCCAGTCGCAAGTAAAGCTCTTGTTTGGTGTCGTCTTCATAGACGTCGAGCCTTGGAGCGAATTCAAGGCTTGTTTCAGCTCCGGCATGCGAGGAGTGACCGACAAAAAACACGCTGGCAATTGCAGTCAGCACTGAAAACCAAAAGCGGCCAAAATTGTGACTGGGTTTTCTTTCAGATTTTCCGGACCTCATCAGCGCACCTTCTCGAGATTTTGTAGGGTGAAGACGGCATCTGCGAGATCCGATTTCTCCATTTCGAGAATTGAAATGGTCGACGCTTTTCCGGTGACATCTTCGATGACGAGGGTCGTGGGCCGAAGGCTTCCGGCGATGGTTTTGTAGTCGGTGTACTTGGCTCGCTTCAAGACGGTTTTCCCGTCGAGTCCTAAGAATTCGGCCCGGCTGGGACGTGCATTCTGTTTGTCCACCCAGAGCCGAATTTTTTGGTAGGTGAGCATGGGTTTGTTTCCTTCTAGAAATAGGACAGCGTCTTTACCGTCTTCTTTTTCGAGAGTCGCAAGATAGTCGCCATGCCAGCGTGTTCGCGCGATATCGCCATTGGAAACTTCGCCGGACATCTTTTGCGCCAACGAGAGACGAATGGATTTCTTTAAATTCGGAAGATAGGCGTGGAAGTCTCGGTCCAACATGAGCATGTTTCGGCCACGATCTTTGGCCGGACTTTTGACGACGATCAGGGTTTTTTCTTTTCCCTTCAAGAACACTTCGAAGGTTTGATCTGTCGAAGACGTTTTCACGGCAATTTTCATTTTAAAAGTTTCCGAAGGATTTCTCACCTCATCTGCCATTTTGAGCAGGCGATCGGCCGACAGCTTTTCGCTTCCATGGGTCGGCTGGATGCCCATAAAAGTACCAGCGAATGTCGCCATGAGGAGACTCGCCATTCCAGCAGTGGTGGATTGTCGAAAGCGATAGGATCTCATAATTTTGTGTCCTCGGTAACAGCTCGAAGAGCTTGCTTGGCAACATCTTTGGCGTGGATCGGGCGAATCGATGGCGGAAGGGAAACGCCCATCTTTTGAATCAACTCAAAAAACCTTTCGGCCGTGGATTCCCCCAGGCGCTTGGTTTCCCGTTTGCCAAGAAGTAGCGACGGTCGAAGAATGACGATTTGAGAAAGCTCAAGTTCGTGAACAGCTTCCTCTAGTTGGCCTTTGATTCGCGGATAAAAAAGTAGAGATTTCGAGTTTGCTCCCGAAGCTGAAACCAGGACGTAGTGGGAGGTGAGTTTCTGTTCGGACGTCACGCGGGAGAACTCTTTGGCGACTTCTAACTGGTAGGTGAAGTCGACGAGGTACTGTTGTTCTTTACTTCCGGCCTGTTTGATCGTCGTGCCGAGCGCCGAAAACAGCACGGCTTCCTCGCCTGGCGCGAGAGTTTGAAACCAGTTGATGGGTTGTTTTCCAAGCTCGGAAAAGTCGACTTGATGCTCTATTAGCTTGGGGCTTTCGGGAATCCCTATTTTTTTTAAAGCTCCCAGCCTTCGCACAAATGCTGTGACCGACGAAAAGCGATCATCTGCCAGTAAGCCTGATACTACTTCTCGACCAACCAGTCCTGTCGCACCAAGTACGAAGGCTTTAAATTGACGAACTGATCTCGGATTCATGAAAGTCCTCGCGCTCTAAGCGCTAGCTCGCGGCAGATTTGAATTTCTTTGTCAGAAATGATGCCCATTGGACCTCGAATCATGGCGAGCTTCACGCCGTGACCGACGGCCAATCGATAGATCTCTTTGACCTTCTGCCAGTCAAGATCGCGTCCCAGAGTGAAGGACTCATATCGTTCCTCCATGGCTAGCAGGGCGGTTTCCCCGAGGCAGGCATAGACGACATCGTCCGGTAGACCGATGTCGCAATTGAGCTGATTGGTCGCACCGGGCAGCACGACTTCTCCGGATTCGATAAATAAGACATCCGGACGTTTCATGATGTCCTCGGTTGTGAAGTCTAGCGGGCGTGAACAGTCGCAGACCACACACCCTGGTTTTAACAACATGACGTCGACAACCTTTTGATCAAAGGCGGAGGTGGCGGTGACCAAGACGTCGGTGTGAGAGGCCACAAAGTTTGCGTCCGTGGCCAAGCGAACTTCCGTTTTTGGATTTAGAACAGAGATCTCGCTTGCAAGCTCTTCGAGGCGTTCCATCCGCGGTGCCACCAAGCAGACCCGTTCAAAAACCAGAGCGAGCAGCTTGGCCGAGACTTTGCCAATCGATCCGGTTGCGCCGATGACGGTTGCCGTCCCTTTGACAAGACCGGTGTTGGGATCGACCTTGAGCAAGTTCATTTTTTTTACAGCCTCATGAACCGCCCAAAGCGTTGCCGAAGCCGAGAGAGAATTTCCGGTGGTCACGGGAATGGGGCTCATGCGGTTGATGGTCGCACCAGCATCGCCCACGATCTTTGTGTAGGCACCAAGTCCAATAATTTTAGCACCCTGATTGGCGGCGTGATGGCAGAGTCGTTCGATTTTTTCGTAAGTCACCTCTGGTGACTCTTCT
>CAKQVW010000069.1 GCA_934277865.1 uncultured Pseudobdellovibrionaceae bacterium
TTGCAGCAGCCTGCATGGCTTCCTGGGCTTTGATTGTCATTTTCTCTATATCGCTCATAAAACTCTCGATTTTCGTCTTTGAAAAACGGATCTATTGATCATCTCGGATCGCAAAACTAACATGGGGTCGGTTTTGATATCGTCAAGGAGCCAAAGGCCTATGTCGACAAATAATGAGACTCCCCCGGCTTATCAGACCAAGCGCGTTCGTCGCGGGATGCGCGCTGATCGCGTCAAAGCGGAGGATCTGCGGCGGTACAATCCGGCCGCCTTTTGTGATGACTGTGTTCATTATGATCGCAAACGTCACCTCTGCACCATGGGCTATTCCCCGCTGCACACCCGCGCCGAGCAGATGGCGCACTTTGATCTGACGGGCACAATGGCCTTCTGCCGCTTCTGCGAGATCGACTAGTGCTGTTTCTCGACGCTCCTCTTCCAACCAGTTGGCTCATCGCTTCGATCGCGCTTGGAATCGCGATTGTTCTCGGTGTGGCCTACGGTTTTTGGCGATGGCGTCAGTTTCTGGACACACAAGCGGCAAAGCTACAGGCACAAATCGCCAAAGACTCACACGAACTTGATCTCGATGCTCGGCAGGGTAAGGAGCGTTTTGTCACGATCCGCGACCGCCAGGACTCTCTCGACTTGAATATCGCCTACCGGCAATGTGGCCACGGACCAGATTTGCTTCTGCTTCACGGCATTGGCGCCTCCAAAATGATTTATCGTCGCTTGGCTCCGTTGATGTCGAGCGAGTACCGCGTCACCGCCCTCGACTTTCCAGGATTTGGCCAGAGCTCAAAACCGCGTGAGCTCAGTTATGACCTAGATGAACACGCCGCGCATCTCGCCACGATCGTCAAAGCCTTGGAGCTCAAAAAACCCTTGGTCGTGGCCAGCTCGATGGGTGGCGCGATCTGCCTGACCACGGCGCTGTCAGACCCGGACCTCTTTCGCGGCATCGTGGCCATCGCGCCGGCAACGGACCCAACACGAATACCGACTGCGCTGCTGCCGTTGGCCAAACATGGCGAGTCCTTTCATAAGTTCAATTCCGAAAAGGTACGGGCGACAATCGTTCGCACGGTGGTCAACCAAGTGATCGCCAGACGCGAGCTGATCACACCTGGTCTCCTCTCATTGTACTTTGAACCATTTCGACGTTCCGAACTTGCGAGCGCAGCCTTTTTAAAAGCGTTTCGTCTGCTAGCGGATCGACGCATGCCGCTGATATTTCGCGAATTGAAGACGCCGCTTTTAATCGTGCGTGGACTGCGCGACCGATTGGTCAAACAGTCGTCGAGCGAAGACCTGCGCCGCATCGTGACGCACTCCCAGCTCGTCACACATCCAACGGGTGGTCATCACTTGATGGAGGATGAACCCGAGTTTGTCGCCGATGAAGTCCGAAAGTTCGCAGCAAAGCTCGACTAAGGTGCTTTTCCCGAAGTGAAAGTGTCTCGTTTTCCAACAGGAACTTAAGTCGAGTTCCAAACACATTTCAAAATTCCCAACACGACCGAAGCCCGAAGGTTTCGAGCCTCTCGTCTAGCAAATTCACGCCTTCCGTCTGGTTTACCTAGGGAGATCCACCCATCCTAGACGAGACCAAAGCACAAAACTGCGTCAAGACTCCATCAATCCCCACCGAACCAGCCTCTCGTCCTGTCAAGAAACCACCCCCAGTCCCGAAGAGTGAAGCGTCGGGAATGATGCACATTCGCGACAGTTCCATAGGGCGCAGGAGTGCCAGAGAGCTTGAGGTCAAAGTTCTCTCGCAACCAAAAGTTGGTTTTTGAAAGGGGGCCATCACGGAAGAAGTTTGAACTTGTACAGGGATTTTCGCGATTCGCCAGTCTGAAGTGCGTTTCGCAGGAGTACAAAAACAAAGGCTCGGATGCCGGTTTCCCACACAAATGAACAAGCCTCGAGATAGGGCTCTCACGTGGGGATGTAGGACAGGGAGGAAAAAGAGAATGAATTTATTAAACGGAGGATAGTTTCAATGGGTTTTCGTATTAGCACAAATATCGCGTCAGTAAACGCACAACGTAACTTGGGTACATCGCAAATGAACATGGCCGACTCGATGTCGAAACTCGCTTCGGGCAGCCGGATCAACAAAGCGGCGGACGACGCTGCTGGTCTCGCAATCAGCGAAAACCTGAAGTCGCAGGTTCGTTCGACTCGCATGGCTTCGCGTAACGCGCAAGACGGCGTATCGATGGTTCAAACGGCGGAAGGTGGCTTGAACGAACTTTCAAGCATCATCACTCGTCTGCGCGAACTCGGCATCCAAGCGGCGTCCGATACAGTAGGTGACACTGAGCGTGGCTTCCTCGATAAAGAGGTTCAGCAGCTTAAGTCGGAAATGCAACGTATCGCGCAAGTTACAAAGTGGGGCGACGTAGGCCTCCTCGACGGTTCGACTCCGACGTTCGACTTCCAAGTCGGTATCAACAACAACGATTTCGCAGATCGTATCTCGTACAACGGTAGCGAGAACACAGCGACAATCGATTCGTTGGGCCTGTCTTCGGTAGACTACACGTCGAAAGAAGGAGCTCAAGGCGCTCTCGAACAGCTCGATACAGCTCAAACTTCGGTCAACGGAATGCGTGCCAACCTTGGTGCCCTTCAGAACCGACTCACATCGACGATCACGAACTTGGGTGTTGCAGAAGAGAACCTCTCTGCTGCGAACTCTCGAATTCGCGACACGGATGTGGCGAATGCGACTGCTGAGATGACTCGTAACTCGATTCTTCTTCAGAGCGCGACTTCGACGTTGGCGCAAGCTAACCAGAAGGACCAACTCGCTTTGAAACTGATCGGCTGATCTTAAAAGATCACTTCGAAGGGGAGTTCGCTCCCCTTCCGCTCGCTTCAAAACGATTCGACCGCAGCCTCTCTACACTTGAGAGGTTGCGGTTTTTTTGTTTGGGATCGCAGCCACCTGCGAAAATCTCGACGTGATGATTTCCTCACAAACTTGTGACGATTCTTTGGATCCGACACGGTCCTGTCGAGAGAGTGCGCATTCGCATGGCGGTTTCCGCGAGCAGAATTTGCGCCCGGACCTCTGTCCGCAATCTTCAAAAAACTGTCTAATTTATTCTCAATGATTTCAAAGATTTAGACTCAAGCCCTCAGAAAGCCTGTCCGATCTGTTGAGTGTGAATAAGGACATATCTCTGCGAGTTTTTCGCGGGAGGATCGACATGAAGAACATCAACTCCATCACCAAGACACTGCTTGTGTTCGCAACGGTCGCACCGCTCGTTGCGTGTTCGCCTGGCTTCGAAGCTTTGAAGGCATCTTGCGGCGCAGGCACCTGCAGCAACGGTTCGCTCGACAACGGTGGCAATGGTGGCGGCATCGGCAATCAGCCTAGCTGGGAAAGCATCTCGATGGATGGGTCGATCAATGGTGGTCGATTTGATCGAACAAAAGCCGTCGAAATCGACAAAGTCGCCAAGCAACTGGTGATCCGTCTGCCCTTTATTGCCGGCATTCAAATTGGCGTACAGGTTCCAACACAAATTCCAGAGCTCCCCGGCGCAACCATTGGTATCGAGCCAGGCGCGGACGGTGCCTCTTCTTTGGTGCTGCGTCTACCGTTGGACAAGGTCCTTCGCGGAGTCGACTTCCTACCGAAGGGACGGCTGCCAAATGGTGATGCCCTGCCCGCTATTCCAGAGGGCGAGCTGCCGTCCTTGGGTTTAAGCTTCAACAACCAGCGTGACCTGCGCGGAGCCTTGTATTTGAGCCCGACGGTCGTCGGTCTGTTTATCAACACGAAGTTTGACCCCTACATTCGCCTAACGTTGCCGATTCGCGATCAGGCCCGCACCCGAACCTATGGCTACTTCACCTCGATCCCAGCCAAACCTAGCTTCGATGGGGGCTTTTTCCTCTCTGTCGCCTTGCCAGACGACTTGGCGCGAGCGATTGACGACTTGCTGTAAGCCGTTTGCCGTACCGCCCCAAGGCGGGCTCTTTAGAAAATCCTCCCGCTGGCCTGAGGAGGGTGTTGCCAGACACCCTCATGTCAGACACACTTGAGTCCATTGACTTCGGGGGAGACGAACATGGCAAAGAAACCTGCGAAAAAAGCGACTAAAAAAACTGCGAAAAAGGCCGCAAAAAAAGCGGCGAAAAAACCCGCAAAGAAGGCGACTAAAAAGGCCGCAAAAAAAGCGACCAAAAAAGCGGCTCCTAAAAAAGCGGCGAAAAAGCCTGCGGCAAAAAAAGCAACCAAGAAGGCGGCAAAACCGGCTCCTAAAAAAGTGGCGAAAAAGCCAGCGGCAAAAAAAGCTGCGCCCAAAGTAGCGAAGCCGATTCCAGAAGTTAAAAAACTTCCACCTGTTGCACCGGCGGCATCGTATAGCGAATCCGACGAACTCGACATGGACTCAGCTCTCGACCTCGAAGAGGCCGGCATGGGCGAAGATGAAATGGACGAAAACGAAGGCGCAGTCAAAGAAGGCGCAGACGAAGAGTCTGATGACTTTGATGACGACGAAGACGACCTCACAAGCGGCGGCGGATTCGACGGCGATGACGACGAAGACGATGACGACGAAGGTTACGTTTAAAAGAGGCAGATCGGGTTCGCCCTGATGCCATCAAATAAAAAAGCCGAGGATCTTCCTCGGCTTTTTTATTTCGCCCTTCATGCGGCGCTTATGGCTTTGGTTTCGAGTGCACAGCGTACTTTTCGAACTCGCCGTACTCGTGGAGTTTGTTATAGAGCGTCTTGATCGTGATCCCCAACGCGTTTGCGGCCTGCGTCTTGTTGCCGTCGAAGTAGTTAAGTGCTTTCAAGATATAACGCTTCTCCAGTTCGTACAAAGTGACCGTTGCATCGTAGTCATCTGTCGTGACTTTTTGCTCAGGGTTCAAAATGTTCTCTGGCAAATCACCTGGCATGATCGTGTGACCGTCGGCCAAGATCTGCAGACGTTCGCAAACGTTTTGGAGTTCACGAATGTTTCCTGGCCAGTCGTAGCGCTGAACGATCTTCATTGCCTCTTCGCTCATTGCGCGACCGCGGTTCAGCATACGGTTTTGACCGCGAGCCAAGAAGTATTCCACAAGAAGTGGGATGTCTTCCTTACGACGACGAAGTGGCGGCGAGTGCACTGTGATTGTGTTGATACGGTAGTAGAGATCTTCACGGAAGTTTCCGCGCGACACCTCTGCATCCAACTCACGGTTTGTCGCCGAGATCAGACGGATATCAACCTTAATCGGATCTTTGCCACCGACGCGGAAGATTTCACCTTCTTGAACGAAGCGAAGAAGCTTCGCTTGAATACCTGGCGAAAGTTCGCCGATTTCATCGAGGAACAGCGTTCCGCCGTTTGCGGCTTCCGCCAGACCGATCTTACGAGTGTAAGCGCCGGTGAACGACCCTTTCTCGTGGCCGAAGAGTTCGGACTCGAGCAAAGTTTCGCGGAGAGCTCCGCAGTTGATTGCGACAAAAGGCTTGTTGCGACGGTTTGAACGTTCATGGATCGCACGTGCGATGAGCTCTTTACCAGTTCCCGATTCGCCAAGTACCAGGACCGTTGCCGTCGAAGGCGATACGCGGTCGATCATCTTCATGAGCTGGCGCATGACTTCCGACTTGTAGACGATTGTTTTATCGCCAGAAGGCGACCCCATCGTAGTATCCTGAAGGGGCTTGCCCATGGGGTTTGTAGCGGCGTTTGTCATACCGTTTGTTGTGCCTGTGTTTCCACCAACAGGAAGAGCAGCACCGGGAAGGATCGGAGTGTTCTCATACTGCGACATACGTTCAGCCTCACTTGTTAGAACTCGGGGTACGGGTTCGTTTAGTTTTCTATCCGAGAGCCAGACCCGACCTTTCGGTCAGGTAACGCGGGTCCCGTCTCAAATTGGAACGTCGCGTCGTGGAAGGTTTGTAACGCATTGCAGAAAAAACTGCAAGGAAGTTTTTGCTTAAAAATGAAAAAACTCCGGTCAAAATTCCCCAAAACAGGCGAAAACAGCCCCCTCGAGTCCCCGGCCTGGGTGTACCCATATATCCGAAATTACTTATATTTTATGCAATTCGTGGAGACTGCTTCCGAGCTCACATTAAGATCGTATAAAGGCGATCTGAAACAGGCGTTTGGAAGTTTTTTTGAGGCTGGAGACAGCCCGACCCCTCCCGCCGAGAAACTGCCTCCCCTTTCGCCAAGCCGTGAACAAGAGCTTCTGGACCTCTCCCGCATGGCCCAGCGCAGCTGGAGCGAGCTGAGTCCCGCTTCCCGCAACAGAAAGGCCGCCACCCTGAAGAGCCTCATGGGCTGGCTTCATCGCGAGGGCCTGGTGAGCCGTGACCTGGCGGCCCTGGTACATGGCCCAAAGGTCCCCAGCCGTTTACCAAAACATTTGAGCGTCGATGAGGCCGTCGCGCTGCTGAGATCCTGCGAGCGTTTGCAGTCGGACTCGGAAGAAGCCTTTTCGACATTTGTGATGGTCGCCCTTCTTTATGGAGGTGGGCTTCGTGTTTCAGAGGCCTGCAGTTTGAAGTTTCAAGATATCGACTTTTCTCAGCGTACGTGTCGCGTGCTTGGCAAGGGCGCAAAAGAGCGGATCATCGCACTTCCCGATCTCGCTCTGAATGTGCTCCTAAAGGCAAAAAACCAGGCCAAGCACAAAGCCGAGCCGCAAGTCTATGTTTTCGGAACCCGCGAACTCTCGCCACGAACCGCTTACGAGTGGGTACGAAAAGCAGGCGCGGCCGCGGGCTTACTTCGACCACTGCATCCGCACGCCCTTCGCCATAGCTACGCGACCCACTTGCTGAGATCCGGAGCAAATCTCCGGGTTCTTCAGGCTTTGCTGGGGCACGCCAGTCTGCAGGCAACCAGCCGTTACACTCATATCGGCATTGATCAACTTGCACGCACGCTAGAGGCCCATCACCCCTTTGGTGAAGATTCAAAAGAATGAGAACGCGATATCGGCTTGACCTCACTCACGGGTGAACGATACGGCCTTAAAGCATGAGCTCAGTTCCCGCAAAAAAAACTGTGTTTCTCGACCGAGATGGCACGCTGATTATCGACAAAATTTACCTCAACGATCCTGATCAGATCGTCTACCTGCCGGGTGTGTTCGAAGCACTGGGCCGTCTGCGTGATGCCGGCTACCAATTCATCATGGTCACCAATCAGTCAGGCGTCGCCCGTGGAATCGTCAGTCTGGAAAATCTGGAAGAGATTCATCGCCGCATGCGTGTGGCTTTTGCCGAGCACGGTATCGAGTTCCGCGCCATCTACTACGCTCCCTACGCTGTTGACTCGAATCACCCTTTGCGAAAGCCAGCGCCGGGCATGCTGCTGAAAGGTGCCGAAGAATGTGAGGCTGACCTCAAGTCGAGCTGGATGATTGGCGATCGCTTGAGCGACGTCGTGGCGGGCCACCGTGCTGGCTGCCGATCGATCCTGCTTACTGGTGTCGAGCAACCTGATTCGGCTGCGGCAGCTGAGGCTCAGCCCGAGTTTGTGGTCGACACACTCATGCAGGCCGCCGACAAAATCCTATCCGTCTCATAGCGAGACCAGAATCAAGTTCTGACTCTTTAAAACCGATAAAACTCAGGTATCTGGATATAAGCTTCTTCATCGCGGTTTTGAGGAGTCTCTTATGACGATGCGATCTGCTCACGTTTGGCTGGCGACGATAATCGGAGCTCTGACCGTCTTCGCGGCCGATGTGGCTCACGCTGCCTGTGGTGAAATCGCCGTATCCAAAGGTAATGTCAAAATCGAGAATGTAAAATCCAAGAAGGCAGTCCCTGCAGAAAAGGGAGCAAAAGTCTGCCAAGGCGATGTGGTGGTAGCTGGCGCGATGTCGCGCGCGAAGATCCTCATGGAGGACGGAAACGAACTGAATATCTCTCCGGACTCTCGCATCGTGTTGGAAGAATACGTTTACAAGCCAGCGGACAACAAAAAGAAGGTCATGCTGAACGTTCTTTATGGAAAAGTTCGCACGGCAACAAAAGAAGAGAATATGTACGGCGACAAGGCGGCCGACGGCCAAGCCAACTCGTTTCAGGTAAAAACTAAGAGCGCGGTCGCCGGCGTACGCGGTACGGACTTCTTAACAAGCTTTGACCGCAGATCAAATCGGGCCGAGGTCATCACCTTCAAAGGACGTGTGGAAGTTGGAACACTTGGTCCAAACGGCGCGATCCTGAACGCCGTTCAAGTTGGAGCAGGACAAAAAACTGAGGCTGTCCTCGGACGCCCACCTGCACCACCTAAGTCCGTGCCTCCTGTCGAAATCGATCGCGCCAACACGGACTCTCAGGCCGACCTCGCTGGAGCTTCGTCGAGTCCGGCGGGCTCATCAAGTGCCTCTAACTCATCGAACTCATCAAACGGCAACCAAGAGGAGTCGGGCTCCAACGCTCGTCGCCCTGCCACTTCTGGCACGCGCATGATTAGCTCCGAAGACCTCGCCAAAGACGACAAACAGCCAGTTCCTGCACCACGGGCACCGGCAGGAATGCCGATCGCACCGCCACCTTCTCTTCCACCACCAGTGGTACCAACTCCACCTCCAGTCACGACGTGCGATCTTTGCAATCGCGCGATTGAAAGTGGTCCTGGAAAAGTGAAGATCACGATCACTGTCCCTCAGTAAGCTTTAGTTTGCTTCTCACATTAGGCCGTCGGTAAACTTATAGGGCATAAGTCCCCCAGCAAGTTTACCGACGATTCTATTAGCAAAAGGAAGCAGCGTGAGCCGCCCAACGACTGATTTTTCTTCTTCGTTTCGACGAGCCCTCATTCAATTCGCCCCCATCTATTTTGCGATTGGTCTGATTTCAACAAATCCAGCGCTTGGTCAAACAGGCGAAGCCTCAGCGACCGAGCCAGCCTCCGATGGTATCGAAGAAGTCACCACTGCACGGACACAAAAGGCAAGAAGCGGAGGCGTCAGTCTCGCCTCGAAAAATGCAATTCGTCTGAACTACGGGCGCCCCGAATGGAACACCAGCTCCCTGAAGGTCGACACCGCAGCCATCCTCATGCGAGAAGGAGCCTCCGGTCGAATCGTGCAAGTCGAAGTCGAAGAAACGGCGCCGGACTCTGCGGTCTTCTCAGGATTTTACTCGATCAACTTTCGTGATATTTCGGCACTGAAAGTCGAATTTTATGCACCTCCGCAAAATCTGCTCACCGACCTTACCGGTCGCCGCAAGGTTTCCCAGATGATCGAGAGTCGCGAATTGCGACGTCTGCCATTTGTGCTTCGCCGAGATCCTGTGACAGGTGTTCAAAACGTGGAGCTCTTTGACAATGCCGATCAAGCCCGCCTCGCCTACAAAGCGTTTCAAGCAGAACAAGAACTTCTTGTCGCACTGAAAAACCGCACGGACAAACGCGATCAAACTCTGGACGCGGCAGCGCTGGCTCTGGAGCAGGCTGAATTCGAAGAAGTCAGCCGGAACATGGCGGAACGTGTTCGCCTCAGCCAAGTCGAAGCTCAGCGTCTTGCGGCTCTTCTGCAGAAATTCTCGCTTGCACAGCCCGAGGCACGCGCACGTGCAAAGGCCGAGGCACAAAAGTCCGCGCAAGCAGCCATGGCCGCCTACGAAGCCGGCCGCTACGCCGACGCGCGCAAGTTGTTTGAAGCCTCTATCGAACTCGACCCTTCCAATCGCACTTATTATTTCCAATACGGCGTCACGCTCTACAAGCTTGAAGACTTCAATCGCGCCCTGGTCTACTTCGATCTCATCGACTCCAAAGCGGCCGACCAGATTGAAATGGACTTCTACCGTGGTCTTTCGCTTTATCGCCTGCGCGACTCGGCTGGGGCACTCGATGCCTTTCAGCGCGTGGTGAACGCCAAAGATCCGGAGATTTCTCCTTCAGCTCGATTCTATCGCGGCGTCATTCAATTCGATCGCCAGCGCTGGGAGCCAGCGCGCACAGAATTCCAGGCTGTGCTCGATGAATCCAAAGATGCTGTTTTGGATCAACGTGCCGAATCCTACATTGAACGCGCGCTGAGAATGCAGCAGATCGAGGCCGAGCGTTCGCGCCGGTGGACTTTTGTGGGCACGTTTGGTGGCCTGTACGACGACAACGTCCTGCTTTCATCGGACTCGGATCGCGATCGTGGTGTCGCAACAAATTCTGAAGCTTGGCGCGCCTTGCTGCAAGGTATGGTGAAATACCGTGCGCTCTATGAAGAGAAAAATGAGTGGGCGATTCAGCTCGATGCCATGACGATGTACAGCGTCGACAAGGACTTCCAAACCAGTCAGGCCATCACCAATTCCGATGCCACCATCGCCGGCATCACGCTTCCTTGGACACACAAGAGCGTTGTGCGCGGCAAGGGTTACAAGCTTGATGTGATTCCAGGCTTCGAAACCACCTACATGAGCATCGAAAACAACGAATTCAAGCCGATTTACAACTCGTACATTTTGAATTTTCAGAACCTGTTTGTGATGAGCGAAAC
>CAKQVW010000070.1 GCA_934277865.1 uncultured Pseudobdellovibrionaceae bacterium
TGAGCCAAGGGCGAAGCAAAGCGCAGGCGGAGCCGTAGCGGTATATTTAGAACCGGAAAGAGAACTGAATGCCGATAAAGTTCGCCTGCATCGACTCGTTGTTCCTGTCGGGGCTGTAACGCTTTAGCACAAGGTCGGCCTTCGCGCTTTGGATCACACGTGATCCAAGCGCTTTGTTGACCGCATCCGAAAATGCTCCAGCAGGATTTAAGATGATCAGCGCGACCGACCCCAGAGCTCTGGAGCCGAGTACCTTTCCGCCTCGTTCCCGAATTTTCTTTTCGTATTGAAATGCGGCTTCACCAAGAAGCGAGCCGATGACGGGGGTGATGATGAGATCTTGGATGGAAGGAATTTCGGCGAAGGCTTCAAACCCGTACTCCCAGAAAAATGTCGACATCGCAAACGAATAGCCGAAGCTTTCCATGGGGGATTTGCCGTTGTGACGTGAGAGTGTGTAGTAGGCGGCGCCCGCAGCCGGATGCGCGAAGTAATTGAAAAACGCATCGTCTTTGTCCCAAACAGGACCCGCTTTGATGTTGCGTTTGTATTCCGCGAAAATGCCATCGGGATTGGCCCGAATCGCTTGTTTGTCCCAGCCGGTCACTTCGCCCGGCATTGCCCACAGCACACCCATTGTGCCGATCATGCCCATGGCCAGGTTGCGTGTGTCGTTGGCCAGCGTGCGATCCGTACTTGTTAAAAACTTTGTCTCAAGTTCACTGCGAAATTCGCCAGGATCTTTCGGGTACGCGACGGCGATCTGGGCGACGTGACCATCGGCACGGTTGGAGTTGTCACAAAGCCGCTGCGGTCGATCCAAAAATCCACGTGCCGGCTTGAGCTCCTGCAGGCGCTTTTCGAAAGCCGAGCAGGTTTCGCGGTCACGGGTGTCGAGTGTGAAGACGCGAATCTCCGCCACTCCGGAAACGGAGCCTGGGTGCTCGGCCCACGGGCCATCAAGCCCAGGTCGACGCCCCGGTTGATTCGGGGGCACGTGACCCGCTCGAGTCGAATTCAAAAAACCCCGGCGCTCAGCTTCGACTTGTCGAGTGGCGCGGCGAATCGTTTCGTAGGAAATGTCGAGCGGCCGTTCATCAACTTGAAAGCGAGTCGCAGCTGGGAAGTCGAGACGGCCCTCGTTATTCCAGGACCAGGCGTTTTGCGGCGAGCCGATAGTGACGAGGGAGGCCGTGAGCAAAGCTCCAGACAGAGAACAGGATACCGCAGCGCGAAACAGACCGCGTGTGACGTCAATTGTCGGCCTTGTCGAAGAAATTTCGGATTTAAGTGGCACGCTTTACGTCTCCTCAAATCGGTTGATCGGGCTTTTCGAGCGAACTTCCGGGATGTGCAAAATGGGGAGCTAGAACGAATTTAGGCGATCGCCAAATGAGGTGGTTCTCGGCCATTTTGAAACGCCTAAGGCGTGTACACACAGGCTGCAAAACCTTCAATGCGGCGCATTAAGCCAGCGTGGCGGGAAGAGAATTTCGCCTGTTTAAGATTGGGATTTTCCACTAGAAACGAGGCCGCATTTCCTTATCAGAAGTCCTAGAAATTGCCCCGACTCGTGCGAAAATAAGAGCGGGTTTGAGAGCCGTTTGTTCATCGACGGTTGACCGGTGCTATGGAGAGTCCGCGGTTGGCATGTTCGATGAAAACTCGTCCTGTGAGCGCCATGCGCCATTTGGCGCAAAGCGATGCCACGCTAGGAAGGATGAGGACTGTGAAACGTGCTAAGCCCCCTGTTGTCTCTCGCGATTGGATTCAAGTTCGACGTTGTCATCGCTGCGGCGAGACGCTGGAGGCGCGCGGTGAGCGGGTGGCAGCATGTGCGGCCTGTGGCGCAAAGTTCGCGCCCTTTTACTTCGCCGACACGACGCCTCAGGCTCTGCTTCGGCGCCCATTTCCGAAAGAATTAAAGTCCTATCGTCCTCTTGTCGGATTCACCGAATGGTGGTCGGAGACAGCACCCGAACCCAGTTCGTCTCAGGTGGTCTCCTGAATTGGGCGACCCTGCTGCGTGTGGTTGGGGCCCGTTGACGTTGACAGCTTCATCGTGAGGTCTGACAACTGAGGGCCTTATGAAGTCATTGCTCCAGAATGCGCCCTCTCTTGAAGTTTCTCTCGACGACATCCAAGCTGCTCGCGAACTGATTCGAAGTCGTGTTCGTCGAACCGGGCTGCGCGAACTTCCATTTTCCATTGGCAGTGGCAATCCGGACACGCAAGTTTTCATCAAGCTCGAAAACGAACAGCTGACAGGTAGCTTCAAGATTCGGGGGGCGTTGAACACCATGCTCTCGCTTTCCAAAGAGGATCTGGCGCGGGGCGTGGTGGCGAGTTCCGCCGGCAATCATGCGCAGGGTGTAGCGTATGGTGCGAAGGTCGTTGGTGCGAAGGCGCACATCGTGATGCCGCAGACCGCACCGATCGTGAAGATCAACGCCACGCGCTCACACGGCGCCGAAGTGATCTTGCATGGCGATGTCTACGACGATGCCTACGCCAAAGCCTTGGAGCTAGAAAAAGAAAAGGGTTGGATTTTTGTTCATCCCTACTTGAATCCGCGCGTGATCGCCGGCCAAGGCACCATCGGACTAGAGATTATTGAAGACCTGCCCGACGTGGACAATATCGTGATTCCGATCGGTGGTGGCGGTTTGATTTCAGGGATCGCGATTGCAGCAAAAGCCCTGAAGCCGTCGATTCGAATTGTCGGTGTCGTTTCGAATCAAGCGTCGATGATGAGACGGCTTTTTGCGGGAGAGAAATTCGAAGACATCGCGCTTGAGAACCAGAGTCCGGCTAAACGGAAAAAAGCGGTGACCACGATTGCCGAAGGGATTGCCATCAAAAATGCGCACCCGGCGATGTTCGAGGCCCATATCAAGCGTTTGGTTGATGAGATCGTCGAGGTCGATGACAACGAAATCGCAGCAGCCATCGTGTCTCTTTTGGAAAAGGCAAAAACCGTCACCGAAGGCTCGGGCGCTGCGGGGCTCGCGGCCGTGATGGCAGGCAGGACGAAGCTCAAAGGCAAAACGGCGGTGATCCTTTGTGGTGGCAACATCGACCTCAACGTCATGTCGCGCGTGATTGAAAGTGGTCTTCGCCACGAAAACCGTCTGGCGCGGATTGCGGTCGTGGTCGACGATTTGCCAGGCAACTTGCACCGAATCACCGAAGTCATGGCGTCCGAGAGGGCCAATGTTTTGGAGGTTTATCACGATCGCGTTTCGCCAGAGTTGGGTTTGCGTGAGACGCGAATCGATCTTTTGGTCGAGACCTCGAATCGCGATCAAATCAAAACCTTGAATGAACGACTTCGGGATCAAGGGTTTCGCATCGTTTGAGGTAATAAGCCTAATATCAGGGCACATTTGCGCTGAGTCATCACAGCGCACTTGACCCGGTTTGGGCCGTTTAGGGTATGGAGTCATATCATGTTTCAAGTGAATCTCGAGCCCGAGAAGGTGGCGATGAATCGCAGCTCTGCACCTGACAACGCCTCTAATTCTGATCTGCCAGTGGTGGTCACGATTGATGGCCCTGCCGCTAGTGGAAAGTCGTCTGTTTCGCGTGAACTTGCGCGCCGATTTGGTTGGGCCTGGGTTTCCACAGGAAGCTTTTATCGCGGAGTCGCGTGGGCCGCGGGGTTTTCCGGGCTCAACTTGGAAGACGAACGTGCAATCGTCGCCTTGGTGCAAAGCGATCGCTGGGAAGTGCGCCTGACACCCGAACAAACCATGTTCTTTTTTGAAGGAGTCGATCGCACGGAGGATATCGGCAAAGAGTCCGTCGGCGCGATGGCTTCGAAGATTTCATCGTACCCACTGGTTCGCCTGGCGCTGTTGCAGGCGCAGCGTGACTGCGCCAAGGGCGTCAAAGGGCTGATCGCGGAGGGGCGTGATTGTGGTTCGGTGGTGTTCCCGCAGGCGTCGCTGAAGGTGTTTCTGACGGCTCGAGCCGAAGATCGTGCTCAGCGACGGGCACTGGAAGAGGGCCGCTCCCTGGAGGCGATGATTTCCGAGCAGACTCAGCGCGACCATCAAGATGCCAACCGCAAAACGGCTCCCATGCGCGCGCCAGACGGCTCACACACGATCGACACCTCCCAGCTTGGATTTGACGAGGTCGTCGGCCAGATTGAGACCTTGATTCGTGACCTGTCGCTGAATCATCGCCTCAATAATTGATTCACCAAGAGATTCACAGTGGCCCTGTCCCTGGCGGGCCGGACCTGCGGACGGGAATATCCCAGGTGTTTTCAGAGCAAAAAATGCATCGCGTTGAAGGGTCTGAAAAGGCCCTTTGACAGCTTCTCCTTGAGCGCCGATAACCGTTCGACGTGATGAAAACGGGACGGAAGAGAGGGCTTTGCTCGCTCTCGGAGCTTGTTTTTCACTAAGGAGGACAAAACAAACCTTATGAAGTTTTTCTTTAACCCTTTCAACTGGTTGCCTATGGCGGCCAACACTCAATCTTCCGGCGGCGGTAAAGCTGCTACGTCTCTCACAAAAGCTCAGCAAGAGGCGGCTCGCATTCAATCTCTGTTTGACGATGCGGAAGGCCCAAAGTCGAAAAAGACGGCGGCTGAATTCGAGAACCTTTTTGAAGCCTCGATCAAAGAGCGCGACTTCAAACCTGGCGATGTCGTGAAAGGCACCGTCGTTGAAGTTCAAACTGACTACGTTTTGGTTGATATCAACTACAAGTCAGAAGGTCTGATTCCAATCAATGAATTCCGCGTTGTTGATGGCGTTCGCGAAGTGAAGCCAGGCGACGAAGTCGAAGTTTATATCGACCGCGTGGAAAACGAAAACGGCATGGTCGTTCTGTCGAAAGACAAAGCGGACATGATGCGCGCGTGGAACGACATCTCTCGTGCAGCAGAAAACGAAGAGCTCATCGAAGGTACGATCATCGCGAAAGTCAAAGGTGGTCTCTCGGTTGATATCGGCGTGAAGGCATTCTTGCCAGGTTCGCAGATCGATCTGCGTCCAGTCCGTAACATGGACATCTACATCGGCAAGAAGTACAAATTCAAAGTTATCAAGTTCAACAAGAAGCGTGGAAACATCGTTCTTTCGCGCCGTGCTCTCCTCGAAGAAGAGCGCGAAAACCTCCGCACACAGACTCTGGATGCGATGAAGGAAGGTTCGATCGTTCAAGGGATCGTCAAGAACATCACCGATTACGGTGCGTTCATCGACCTTGGCGGTATGGATGGTCTTCTTCACATCACGGACATGTCGTGGGGCCGCGTGAAGCATCCTTCGGAAGTCATCAACCTCGGCGACGAAATCAAAGTCGTTGTTTTGAAGTACGACGCCGAAAAAGAGCGCGTGTCGCTTGGCCTCAAACAACTTCAACAAGATCCTTGGGAAGCCGCTCTTGCGCAGTTCCCAGTGGGCGCGAAGCTCAAAGGCAAAATCGTATCGCTTGCCGACTACGGTGCGTTTGTTGAGCTCGCAGAAGGTGTTGAAGGTCTCATCCACGTTTCGGAAATGTCTTGGACGAAGCGCGTGAAGCATCCTTCGCAAATCGTGAACGTCGGCGACGAAGTCGATGTTCAGGTCCTCGAAGTCGATTCGGCTGCACGTCGTATCAGCCTCGGCATGAAGCAGTTGATGGCGAACCCATGGGTTGAGCTCAAAAACAGCTACCTCCCAGGTACAATCATCGAGGGCGAAGTTCGCTCGATCACAGACTTCGGCGTCTTTGTTGGCGTGGAAGATGGAATCGACGGTCTCGTTCACATTTCGGACTTCTCTTGGACAAAGCGCGTGAACCATCCTTCGGAAATGTTCACAAAGGGTCAAAAGATCCGCGCGGTTGTCTTGGGTGTCGATATCGAGCAAGAGCGTTTCTCACTTGGTATCAAACAACTCGAGGCAGATCCTTGGGCGAACATCGATCAAAAGTACGGCGTAGGTACGCAGCATGACGTAAAAGTCGTGAAAACTGCGGACTTCGGCGTGTTTGTTGAGCTCGAAGCGGACATCGAAGGTCTCATCCACATTTCTGAACTCTCGACAGACCGTGTGAACAAGGCTGAAGAGTTCTGCAAACCGGGTGACACGATCAAAGCTGAGATCATCTCGATCGATCGCGATGCACGTAAAATCGGTCTCTCTGCGAAGCTCGTAAAACTTCGCGAACAAAAAGCGGACGTTGATGACTACGTGAAGAAACTCACGTCGACATCGAAGACGTCGCTTGGCGATCTCTTCGGCGATGCACTGAAAGGTGCGACGACCGTTAAAAAAGACGAGTAATCTTGTCTGAAAGAGAGGACCTTCCCGAGAGGGAATGTCGCGCAAACCCGAGGGTTGTCCCCTCGGGTTTTTTATTTGATGATGAAACCTATGGCGAAAAAGCCTGCTGCAAAGAAAAAGCTGACCCGAAAAAAAACCAAACGTCGAACGCCTGGCGCAGGGAAACCTGAGTGGCCGGTCACACGCAACGTGATGTTTCGTCCGGAACGCATGAAGTATGTGCGACGGTTGATTCGGCCGGAAGGCTGCGTCTTCTGTCATGCGCTGAAAGAGGGCGTGAAGCCGGAATCGCTTGTGTTGTGCGAAAACGGCCAGGCTATGTTGATGCTCAACAAGTTTCCGTACAACAGTGGTCATCTCCTGGTTTTGCCAAAGCGCCACAACGGAGAATTTACCGAACTGACGGATTCGGAGATGCGCGATGTGAACGCGCTGATGAAAATCGGTGTTGAGATTTTAAATGAGGCCTATCGCCCTGGCGGCTTCAACATGGGGTTGAACTTGGGCTCAGTCGCAGGAGCCGGGATCCCCGAGCATCTGCATTGGCACATTCTTCCGCGTTGGGCAGGGGACGCCAATTTTTATCCCTTGATTGCAGAAACCAAGGTCGTGATCGAAACGCTTGAGCAGACCTACGGGCGCCTGGCGCCGCTGATTGAAGCGCGCGGCCTTAAAAGTGGTTCAACAAACGGAGTGAATTCGTGACGAAGAATGCTGGTGGTGGAGAGTTTGGTGCGGCAGGTGAAGTTTTAAAGTCGGTCGGGTTTGAGCTCGATCACTTAGGCGTCGCGGTTCACTCGCTGGAAGAGGGTTTCAAATTTTATAAGGCCTTGGGTTTTACTGAGATGCCATCGGAAGAAGTTCCGACAGAAAAAGTGAAGGTGGGGTTCTTAAACCTCGGCAACTCCGCTTCGATTGAACTCCTGGAGCCGACCTCGGACGAAAGTCCTATCAAAAAGTTCTTAGACAAGCGCGGGCCCGGGATTCATCACGTCTGTTTAAGGGTGAAGGGCATTGATGAGGCGGTTAGCCGTTTAAAATCGGCTGGAATTCGTCTGGTTAATGAGACGCCCCGTCCAGGTGCGCATGGGTGTCGTGTGGTTTTTGTTCACCCGGCCTCGACTGGCGGGGTACTCTTAGAACTCTCGGAGCCGGGACTTCATGCAAGCGGACAGGCTCACGGTTAAGGCCAAAGAGATGGCGAGAGTAGGAGCGTAGTAGTGGGAAATCGCGGCCAGGGTTCGGTGCAGTGGAATGCGATGGTTCCAATCACTCCCGTTGTGAAGTGGTTGATTGGGATCTGCGTTGTCGTGTGGCTGGTGCTGCAGGTGATTGTCGAGAAGTACTTCCTCGGGCAGCCGCACATCACTTATGGCCTCGGGCTTGTCCCACTTTCTGTTATCGAGAAGTTCTTTGTCTGGCAGGTCTTCACCTATCAGTTTCTGCATTCCACCAACCTCTTTCACATCTTGTTCAATATGCTGCTGCTGTGGTGGTTGGGGTCGGAACTTGAGAGTCGCTGGGGCTCGAAGCTGTTCTTGGCCTTTTATCTCTTCTCGGGAGCTGGAGCGGGTGTCCTTTATGTGATCGTCATGGCGATTTATGGCGCCGTGACTCAGACCTTTACCGGCTGGACCACGCCTGTGGTGGGGGCTTCTGGAGCCGTGTTTGGCCTCATGCTGGCGTACGGGATCTTGTTTGGCGAACGGATCGTCTATTTCATGATGGTCTTCCCGATGCGGGCAAAATGGTTTGTCTTGATCCTTGGAGCAGTGGAAGTGGCGACGCTCCTCAACAGCGGCATCGGCGGATCAAGCGAAGCAAACTTGGCGCATCTTGGCGGTATCGTTTCCGGCTTTGTTTTCTTAAGGGGCTACACCTGGCTCCAGCAGCGGCGTTGGCGCAATAAGTCGACCAAGCGTGGACGTGGATTGAAGCTCGTGGTAGATAACGAGAAGGGTTCAGAAGGGGGCGGCGACAAGCCGACCGATCCGGATGGCCCGAAATATTGGAATTAATAGAGGACGGTAAACATGTCTGGAAAAGTCGTCAGTTCGACAACGGGAGCATCAAAATCATTGGCGGTCGAGATCGAGCGCTTGAAGTTTGATAAGCGTCTCATCGACCTGAACGTCAGTCGTAAACGTCTCTCTAAAGAAGACTTGAAGAAACACCTCGAGTCTTTGCCTGATCTTGCGGACAACGTCGTTCGCGTCGACCTCGAAAACGAGGGGCTTAATTAGTACCGGATCGCCGCTTGGGCCGATCCTTTCGGTCGTGCAGTGGCGCGACCGAATTTCTTCTAGTACCGCTTCCTCGCGCGACCGAATTAGTTGGCGGTGGGTTGGTTGGCTGCCGGCTGGCTGGCTGCTACCACAGTTTGGCGGGCGGCGTCTGACGAGTCGGCTCGCCATTCTTCTGACAGAATCTTCCATGTGCCACCGCGATTCACCAAGTGGAGAGTTTTTTCTCCTAAGTCGCTAACTTGGTCGCTTGCGTAGTTCTGAATGAAACGAACAATGGCGCGTCCACGGTGCTCGACGCCGATGGGTTCAGAAAGCGCCACCGAAATGGTTTTGTACTGCTTGTTGAGTCGCTCTTTGTAAGCCCGCCAGTCGGCCTTCTTCATACCAGCCGATCGGAAGTCATCGTCGTAAAAACTCATGTACGTGTCGAGGTCCTTTGTCGCCCAGGCCGCACGCCAAGAGTCGAGCCAGCTTTGGAGCCGAGCTTGTTCGGCTTGGAATTCTTTGAATGGGCGAGGTTCGATCTTGTCGGAGATCACAATCGGCGTTTTTCCTAGCTGAATGTAAGGATCCAGCGTCACGACCACGTCATTTCGTACAACAACACAGCCGCGGCTTCCGCGGGTCAGCGGAACATCGTCGGGAACTGCATGAAGCCAAATACCGCTTCCAGTTTTTCCATCGATCACGTCAAAAAGATTCGGGTAGTTTGTCGTGTAGGCGCGGTTGCCATAAAGTTTGAAATCCAGCCCCGAGCCTTCCAGTTTCTCTAGCAAAAAATAGATACCCTCCGGCGTTTTATGGTCACCTTCGGCGATTTTGTCGCCGGCGTTTTTTCCAAGATCCGCAGGATGGCGTTGAACCCGGGTGATTTCAAATGTGGTTGGGGTGGGGCGAGTCTGTTTCCAAATCTCAAGTGAGCGATCGGACTTGTCGACAACAAAAATGTAAGGGGCATAATAGTTGCCCGTTGTTGGGATCGCCAAGATGCTCTTGGGTACCGAATCTTCTGGGCCCGTGGTGGCGGCGCTATGGTTGGTGATTGTGGTTACGGCGGCAAACGCCGACAGTGCCAGGCCGGAAATCCATGGGCGTAAATTTGACGGGCGTAAATTTGAACGGTTTCGAAGCATCACATCAAAAGTGTCTCACTTTGGGGCTGGAAGCTCAAGAATTCGGGTCCAGTTGGCGGTCTCTGGACTTCAGCAACAGGGCCTTTGGTCCGTTAAGTATCTGAGAAACGGGTTGCTTCCGTTTCTTGGGGAGAGGCCATGGCCGACGAGAAAGAGAAGGCTCCAGCTGCGGAAGGTAAAGAGCCAAGCAAAGCTAGTAAGTTCATGCTTCCGCTTTTCATCTTGGTAAATTTCTCGGTTCTGGGACTTGGCGCCTTTCTCACATTCAAGGCGACTTTGGGCTGGACACCTCCGAGTGTGCGAGAACCTGCTGCCATTCAAGACCTGAAACTGACGCGAGAGACGGAAGGAGTTCGGGACTCGGTTTTGTACACGATGCCGACCTTCACCGTGAACCTCGAAGGGCAGCCTCGCCGGATCATACGTGTGACTTTGACGCTGGAGATGCTGGACAAAGACGGGTTTGAAGAGATTGTTCGCAATAGTCCGGCAGCCCGCGACTCGATCGTGCGGATTCTCAACACAAAAACCTACGACGATGTTGAGACGATTCAAGGAAAACTATTTTTGAAAGACCAGATCGCTGTCACATTGAACCGTTCGCTTAGTCAGGGTGTTGTGAAGGACGTTTACTTCGGCGAGTTCTTGGTACAGTAAAGTCTCGAGGAATTGACCCTCATTTTGTTTCTAGACCAAAATGAAGGGGATGAAAAATTCAAAACCAGCCCTTGCTCTTCAGCCAGTAGTGCTTTCGTTTTTCTTAGATTTTTTTCGGCCGGCTCTGATTGGCCTTGCGGTGTTGTCGCTGCTTGCGGCGAGCGTCGCCAGTGGCCAAACG
>CAKQVW010000071.1 GCA_934277865.1 uncultured Pseudobdellovibrionaceae bacterium
CTCTACAGGAGGTGCTCCTTGAAAACCGTCGAACTTTCGATTTGGCCAAAAGGGAGTCTCCTGTTTTCGTTTGTGACTCTTGTGTTGTTCGGCTGGCCGTCTTTGGCAAAGGCCGAGCTGCCTCCGATGACCGAGTCGCAGTTTGTTTCGGAGGTCAGCGCGGAATACGATTACCGTAAACGCCTTGAACTCGAAGCGCCAAAGTGGGCGCGTGAATTGGTATTTCTCTACAAATGGTCGGCCAAATATCCACTTCCGTACCATCCCATCGTCGGTGCCATTCGGGGTGACGAAAGGCCGACTTCCGCGGAAGTCAGTGAACGCATGAACTCGGAGTTTGCGTGGATGCTGGTGGCTGGTCACGGGCTGCTTGCGACATTTGATTTCAAACACGCCGATCAATCGCTTTTAGGGTCGACGTCGCGACTTGTGTCAGGTCTCACCAAATCTCGCGCTTTCTGGCGCGAGGTGAAAGTGCAGTGCGAAGAAGTGGTCTCGCTTGCCAAGTCTCGTGGCCGATCAGACATGACGGCCAAGGCCTGTGCCGAGCGACTCGACAGTGATCTGCGGGTTTCTCAGTTGGTCGGGAGCAATGTGAGCCTTTTTGTCGGTGGCGGCTTGGTCATCGGTCTTGGAAAACGTGTTTTCACCAAGTACTTCTCGGGCTGGTTTGCTCGGCGTGTGGCGCCGATGATTCCGGCGGCAGCTCGTTCGGCTTGGGTTGTTGGCGGCTTGACCGCGGCGGTCGTTGTCCTTCCGGCCGGGTATCTTGTGGCTTCGCTGGAAAAAGAGCGCGAGACCTCGCGGCAATTTCTCGAAAATCTGCCCGATGCGCTGAAGGAAACCGAAGATCTTCGCCTAAAAGAATCGGTGGTGCGAAGACAGGCTTTGGAGCTCGAACGAGATGTCGTGACTCTGGCAATCTGGATTCAGCAACGTTTGCCAAGTGCGGGCGAGGTACGGGGTAGCTACGAAAATTTGATGGCAAATCAAGAAGAGGCCGAGCGGTTCTTATTGGACCTCAAGCTTTTGGGGTCCGGATACTCGTCGCTTGTTGAGCGTCGGGCTGCTGTCGCAAAAGTGCGCCAAAATCTGGAAGAGGAACTCAGTCGGATTCCATCGGCTCACACGTATCTTTTGGGGCTCTACGAGAAAAAGCGCCACGGAGCGCTGACCGATGAGGAGAATGCGCTGCTAAGAAAGGCGCAGTACCTTGCGGCACTTCGCCTCGTGACTCTTGTCCTTAACAACAACTCAAATTAGCAAAAAAGCTCTGAATACGGTTTTAGTGGCCTGATCCGCCGGCGGGGGGCAGGCCCTTGCTTTTTTCGACGTCGCTTGCCATTTGGCGAATCAGATCGCGCTGCGCAGGGGACAGATACTTTTCCAAGGATTGTGGATTGCTTTGTAGATCGAGAATCAGTTTCTGCATCTTCTGGGGGTCACCGCCAGTTTCCGCCACGATTCGTTCCATCAGCTGAGCCGAAAGTTCGTAAGCCTTTTCGGTATTGGCTCCCAGGAGGGCCTTCGCATTACTGTCGACCGATTGTGCCTTTGGGTCGTTGGCGATGGCCTTTTGTCGTTCGGCTTGGTTACGAAGCAAGTCTTGCGTTTTGCGAAGTGCTTCGGCATTTATCTGAGCGTCGGTTTTGGTGGTTGTCGCATCAAGGGGCTGAGCGCCGCGTGCCTGCACCTGCGGTGTCGTAGCCTGAGCTTGTGTGGTCACAGGCTGAAGGACAGCTGCCCCGGTCAGAATCAATACTGCGGTCGTCAGGCCGAATTTCATAAACGATGCTCCTATTTTCAAATGGACTTTAAGGGGCTTCACTATCTTATCAGACAGCTAGTCGGGTCGTCTTGCTTATCGGAATCTTGGATCACTCTCTCGAGTCGCCTGTCCAGTTTTGAGTCGTCTCATACCGACACAGAGTCTCGTTTGGCGGTGGCCGGGAAACTGGCTGAGAAGCAATTAGCTGAGAAGTAATCAAAAGAAGAAGGACGTTCCGACGAGCATGGTGAAGACTTGTTGGGACTTTGGCACGCGCGCCAATGTTTGGTCGAGAAGCTGAACACTCTGGCCGCGGCCTCCGGTGTAGTACCCACCAAAGGTGAAGATGAAATGCTCGCGCGTTTTAATTCCGAAATTGGCGCTCCAGCCAAGTTGGTCAAGTCGATCTCCTGAGCGAACCAAAGGCGTCTCACCGGGTTCATCATGGGAGGACAGATTGGTGAAGGCTCCAAGGCGAAGCGTGAGCCACTTGGTCAGTGGTCTTTCTAATCCGACGTTGAGATTGGCGATCATGCGATGATGGATCTCGTCGGCTTCGGTTCCGGGGTCGGTCATGTCACGATAGGAAACTTGATCGTAACCCGACACATCCAACGAGAGTGTCCAATCCTCTTTGGGAAACCACGCCAATCCGAAAGTGAGTTTGGCCGGGATTTTGGTCAGCGTGGTCACGCTGGGATGATTTTCCGATACCGAGGAAAATGGGTTCGTGTTCACAACGCTCTTAAAATAGGAGCCTGTTCCGCTGATTTGCAGAGAAGGCAGTCGCAAGGAAAGCCCCCAGTTCCAAGACCCAGCTTTTTCTTCCGAAGTTGCCGACTGCAGGCCGAGAATCGCGACCAGTGCATTGCCGAGAATGTTTTTTTCTTCCGACATCACAAGCGCCTCGGTGCCATTTGTGATGATGCGTTCGCGAACCGTGCGGGAAAGGTTTCTCGCGGTGTAGTAGAGGCTGATCCCAACGGCAATATCGTGGGGCAGTTCGGGGCGAAGGTCTGAGAGTCGAATGCCGGCGCCACCACCGACCCAGAGACTCTCATCGAGGACATTCAGCAGCGAGACACTGTTAGCTGTCGAGCGAATTTCACCGCCAAACGTTTCGTAATCGGGAACGACGATGCTGAACGCGGCGTTGAGTTTCTCATAGGTCAAAACACTTCCGCTGGCGGTGGGCACACCACGAAAGAAACCTTGGTTGACGCGCAGACTGGCGGTGGTGAACTGGTCGAGATCGCCATACTTCGTATCAAACTTTTTGTAGACGGTGGCCGAGGCCGAGGCGCTTGAGTCAGTTGCAAAGGCAAGCCCTGCCGGATTGTAAAAGGCCACCGCTGAACTATCTTGATAAAGCGCCGTGTAGGCGCCGCCCATGCCGGCTGCTTGCGAGCCGATGAGCACCGAGTTGTGGTTCGAATAGGCGGCATTCGCGGTTGCACTAGCGAGGGTCGAGATCCAAATTGCGACTCGCGCCAGCCGTGCAATCACTAGTCAAATGCCTCAGCCCAGACACGTTTCATGTCAAAGCCAGAGCTTTCAAGCTTGGCTTTGACGTCTTTGATCATGGCGCCGTTGCCACAGAGATAAAACGTGGTCGGGATTTTTAGGTAATCGAACTGGTCGATGTGATTTTGCACGTAACCTTTGTGGCCCTTCCACGAATCCGTTGCGCGTGAAAGGCAGTAGTGGAAATCAAAGTCCTTGAGGCCTGCTTTGAGGCGCTCGAGATCTTGCTGGTAATAAATGTCGGTTTCGTGCCGAACTCCAAAGAGCATGCGGTAGCGCAGTGCCGGGTACTTTTTCATGTTCGACTCAATGAAGGAGAAATGCTGTGAAATACCAGAGCCGGTATTGAGAAAAACCACTTGCTCGGTTGGTGGTTCTTGAAAGAACACACGACCAAATGGACCGGTGAAGTCGAGCACGGCACCTTCTTTTAAATCCCAAACGTACTTCGAAGCGAGGCCGGTTTCGACGTATTTGAAAACCAGGCGAAAGCCATCCTTTCGTTCGTCGGTCGAGGCAATCGAGTACGCCCGAAGGGCCGGCTTCAAAGGCTTTCCGTTGGCATCGTTTGGTCCGTTGGAAAGATCGGGTGGCACGTGAAGCATGACGAACTGGCCTGCGCGGAACTCAAAGTTTTTGGGCTCCGTGCATTCAATAAATAGCTCGCGGATCTGCGGGGTGTAGTCGGCGATCTTTTTGACCGTCATTTTTCGAATGATGCGGGTTGGATTCACAGGCTTTGCAGTTTCAGTCATTGTCATTTCCATCTCTTCAGTGGGCAAATGCGCTTCTTCCTAGCGGCGTGGTGGTTCGATTTCTTTTAAGAGCCGAGTGCGATGTTTTTTGTAGAGATCAAATGAATCGCGAATGATTTGAATGGCCTCTTCGCGGTCAAGAAAACCGTCGACGACGACGGCCTTTTGCTCCAGCGTTTTGTAGTCTTCAAAAAACCGTTGAACCTCTTTGAGGCGGTGAGGCGGTAGCTCGTTGATCGAGTTGTACTGCGAAAACTCGGGATCATTGGCGTGAACCGCGATAATCTTATCGTCGGCTTCGCCTTGATCTTTCATCTTCATCACGCCGATCGGTTTGGCCGTCATGATCGTCAGGGGCGCCACCGATTCCTGGCCGAGCACGAGCACGTCCAGCGGGTCATTGTCCTCGCAGTAACTCTGCGGGATGAAACCGTAGTTGGCCGGGTAATGAACGCTTGAAAACAACACACGATCGACCTTCATCAGGCCAGTCGGTTTGTGCAGTTCATACTTGTTTTTGGAGCCCTTTGGAACCTCGATGATAACGAGAACTTCCTCAGGATGATCGGTATCTACTTCTACGTCGTGCCATGCATGCATAGCTTGGGATTCTAACGCCGAAATGGGGGAGCTGTCTCTAGGGAAGGTGGTTGTCAAAATGCGTCATCCGTCGGAAAACCAAGCGAGTCGAGATAGGTTTTGACTTCAGAAAAAGCGGAGGCGAGCACGATGACAATGGGATCAGACGAAGGCGGGCTAGGAGCTGTCGCGGACACGGGCGAAATGTCAGTTCCTGTGGTCCCGGCTCCTGGTGGAGTTTTGCGAACGGCGTTTGTCGGCGGAGCTTCAAAGGGCATTGGTCGCGCAGTTGCTAGGCATTTGGCTTCTCGTGGGGTGCGCGTGATTGCCTGCGGACGAAGCGAGGGTGAACTGAAGTCGCTGGTCGACGAACTTCCCTTGATCGAAGTGCCTGGGCCGTCACCCAAAGAGACACTTCTCAAAGCTCACAAAGCGTTTGTCTGCGATCTTTCTAAAACGGACACACTGGAGTCCGAACTCAAGAAGCTTGTTCTTGAAGTGGGGGCCGTTGACATTTTGGTTCTCAACTCGGGTGGGCCAAAAGGTGGACCCGTTTTAGAGGCGGATGTCGATGAGTTTCGCAAAGCGATCGAGGGCCATCTTGTCAGCAGTCAGATTCTCGCCAAGATGTATGTTCCCGGGATGAAACATCGTGGACAAGGTCGCATCATCAGCATTCTTTCGACCTCCGTGCGACAGCCAATCGCGGGACTCGGTGTCTCCAACTCCACGCGCTGGGCAATGGCGGCTTGGTGCAAAACAATGGCCGGTGAGCTTGCGCCGTTTGGGATCACGGTGAATATGGTGCTGCCCGGTTTTACTCGAACCACCAGACTCGACGAACTCTCCGAAGCGCAAGCGGCCAAACGCGGGATCAAAAAAGAAGAAGTTGTTCAGGAGTGGATCAAGTCGACGCCGATGGGTCGCCTTGGTGAACCGGAAGAGATCGCATCGGCTGTCGCATTTTTTGCGTCGCCAGCGGCTTCTTTTATCACCGGGCAAGCTCTTGCGGTTGACGGTGGTCGTCTCGGCAGCGTTTAGAAGGGAGCTCTCGTGAAGTTCGATATATTCTTCTCGATTTGCCAAACGCCTGTCGACGGCTACACACCGTCTGAGCGCGTGATGTTTCAGAACTTCTTTGATCAAGCGATTTGGGCCGATCAATTGGGTTACGGCTGCGCGTGGGTGGCAGAAACTCACCTCAGCTGCCAGATTCAAAAACAAAACCGATTCGCTGTGATTCCACATTTTGAAGGTGAGATCGGACTCAACACCGACATCCTGCAAATTGCGCATGCGCTGTTTGCACGCACCAAGAACATTCACATCGGTTCGGCGATTCGCAACATTCAGTGCAACGGCGGCCCAATTGCTCATGCGGAAGCCATCAAGATGTTTCTTTCGATTCATGAGCTGGGACTTGGACGAGATCCTCGCCTCGGTGAAGAAAACCGGCGATTAGAAATTGGTTTCGCCTCTGGTCGGTTTCCGTTTTCCAATGTTCCCTATGGCATTCGCCCACGCACACCGGCTGAAACGCTTGCCTGGCCAGCGCTTCGCGGAGTGATTTTCCGGCAAGCCACAGAAATTTTTCTCCGCCTACTTCGCGGCGACGTCATTGGCCGACAAGATCTCGAGACTCGGCTGCAACTGACACGAAAGAACTTTCGCACCGATCAAGACTGGGAGCAGGTGGTGCGGCTGGCAGCCAGCGAGACCGACACCAAGGGCGGCGAAGTGTTTGAGGTTCCACCGTTTTGGGACTTTGAAAAAGTCGGTGTGATTCCCTTTGAAGCGCCAATGAAACATCTCAGGCTGACCATCGGTGCGCATGATGCCGAGACACAGGATTTTGCCAATACGATTCTTCCCTGTGGTGTTTTTAATCTCTCGATCACACCTGGTGCCCAGATCGAGGCCACCCACGCGCGGATGTCCAAAACCTACCAATCGCGCCAAGCTGGCAACGAGTGGGGAGCCGCTCCGGCTTCTTGGTCACGTGACCTGATGCCGCGTACGGCATTGGTCTTTGTGAACGAAGACCGCTCGCGTGCACGCTTGGAGGCAGAGAAGGCGGTTGCCAACTACTGGAAGGCCGTCGAGGGCACGCTTGATCCGGCGAAGATTTCTCAAGCTGTGGACAACGCATTGGTTGGAAGTCCCGAAGACGTGATCGCGCAAATGAACGAACGCTATCATGCCGATGATCGGCTGATGCTGTGGTTTGATTTTAACAATCATGACAACCAAGCCGTGAAACATTCGATGCGTCTGTTTATGGAAAAATGTGCTCCGCATGCGAAAGGTCGAGTCTCATGAGCGATGATGTCTGGGTGCCATTAGTCGACTATCGGAGAAATGGCGTAAGTGAAATCACAATTCATGGCGCCGTATCCTGGGTCAGTGGCCGAAAACTGATACACGCTTGGGGCGGAAATGTTCTCTGCTACGGGCGTTCGATGATGAAGCCGCTGCAGTTGAAGGTTTTCACCAAAGAACTCGATGGCCTCTTGTCGGTCGAATCAAAGGCCGTGTCCATTGCAAGTCACAATGCCGAACCCGATCACATTCAGGCCGTACAAGCGATTTTAAAACCCAGTGAGATGGGCCTCATGCAAACTCCCTTTTCGTTGCCGCTGATGCAGTTCGGAAGGCAGATGCGACGGGCACGTCGGTGGTACCACCCGTGCTCGGGAAAACACGCGGCGATATTGCGTGGTTGTCAGATACGTGGGTGGTCGCGTGTGGGCTACACCTGGCCTCATCATCCGTATCATCAAGCGTACTTGGGTGTGGTTCGCCGGGCTCTCGGGGAAAATTGGAACCCTCAAGTCACGGCAAAGGACGGCTGCGGGTTGCCGACGGTCTCGATGACAGTCACTGAACTGGCGCGAGTATATGCGGACTTGGCAGTGACAAGAGATGACGACTGGATCTGGTCGGCGATGGTCGAAAAGCCGGATCTCGTGGGTGGGTTTAATCGACTCGACTCAACGATTCTCAAAAGCTGTGGCGGTGACGTCATTGCAAAAGAAGGTGCAGATGGACTTCTTGGGTTGGCCATCAAGCACCCCGAGTTTCCAGATGGACTTGGTGTCGTGATCAAAATTGCCCACGGCTGGGACACGACGGCCGCGTGGTTTGTTGCCCGCTATGTATTGGGTGTTCTGGGACATAAACTTCGTAATCCCTATCGTCTCGATCGGCAAAAGGCATTCATTGTTCCAGATCTGATTCCGCCGGCCTTAAGGGGGCGCATGGCTGAGATCGAGCCATTTGATCCGTGGGATCCGGACGAAGACCGCTGGGAGTTCGACTTCAACCAATATGTAGGAGTTCGCACATGAGTGTCCGCAAGATACAAAACTTCATCGATGGCGAATTTGTCGCTCCAATCGGCGGAAGGTATCTGCCGTCCCCAAATCCGGCCACCGAGGCGACACACGTCGAAGTCCCATTGAGCGGGGCGGAAGATGTGCAAAATGCGGTGATGGCGGCCAAGCGCGCGTTTCCAGCATGGAGCGGTCTCACGGTCGAGGAGCGTGCGAAGTATCTCGATCGAATCGCCGAACTCATCGACAAGCGCAAAGACGAGCTGGTGCAAGCCGAGAGCGCAGATCAGGGAAAGCCGGTTGGTCTTGCAGCAGCACTTGATATCCCACGAGCGGCCTATAACTTCCGATTTTTCGCAGGCATCATCCGTCACGAACTTTCAGTAGCGGCTCCGATGAATCAAAAAAGTTTTTCTTATGTTCGTCGCGAGCCAATTGGAGTCGCGGGACTTATCAGCCCATGGAATCTGCCGATTTATCTTTTGACCTGGAAAATTGCGCCGGCCATTGCCTACGGCAACACCTGTGTTGCTAAGCCGAGTGAGATGACTTCCCATACAGCGGCGATTTTGGCGGAGATTTTTATCGAGGCGGGGCTTCCAAAGGGAGTCGTGAATCTCGTCTTCGGCCTCGGCTCGGAAGCCGGGCAAGCGATTGTCGAACATCGTGACGTAAAAGTGGTGTCATTCACCGGCGGCACGGCTACTGGTCGAAAAATTGCGGAGACAGCCGCACCGCAGTTGAAAAAAATCTCGCTCGAACTTGGTGGCAAAAATCCGACGATCGTGATGAAGGATGCGGATCTCGACCGGCACTTGAAATTGATGGTCCGATCCTCCTTTCTCAATCAGGGCGAGATCTGTCTCTGTGGCTCGCGGATCTATGTACAAAAAGATCGATTCGACGAATTTCTTAAACGGTTTGTCGCGGAAGCTTCGTCGCTCGTCGTTGGTGATCCTTCCTCGTTGAGCACGTTTATGGGTCCTCTGGTCTCGCGCGAACATCAGCAGAAAGTTGCGGGGTTTGTGCAAGAAGCGCGTGCGGCCGGTATGGTGGTGCATTGCGGGGGTGGGCAGCCCAAGGGGCTTGAGCGCGGATTTTATTTTGCACCTACTGTCATCACGCCGAAGGGCGATACGCTTGAAGAGAAAATGAAACATCTCGAGGCGTTCCAAGCTTCCCGTCTCCAGCAAGAAGAGGTGTTTGGCCCCGTGGTCACAGTGACGCCATTTGAATCGGTGGAAGACGTGATCCGTTTGGCCAACGGCACCCGTTATGGGCTCGCGGCCACGATCTGGACGGAATCACTGAAACTGGCGCACGACGTGGCGGCCAAGCTGGATGCGGGAACCGTTTGGGTCAATGGTTGGATGGCTCGCGACCTGCGAATGCCGTTTGGCGGGTTTAAAGAATCCGGAATGGGGCGCGAAGGGCAGCTTGATTCTGTTCACGTTTTCACAGAAGCCAAAACTGTGAATATCACGTGGTGACGGTTCTGGTCGGTGATCGGTGAAATTGTTTCTGCGAGGAAGTTTGGTTTTTCTTCGGAAGCTAAGTTGAAATCATCTGGATGCTTCCTGAGCCTCGGCTTAATACTTTCTTAGGTGTCGAGATCTGAGCCGAGGAATTGCACAGCCGAAGAATTGTTTAATAGTTCTTCGTTATCTTTAGAAAGTTGAAGCTGTGTAGATCCGGTCCCCCATTTTAGTTCTCGTCGTGCTCGTCTCGAGTTTTCTGAATCTCAAACGAATCCACGCGCAGGCCGGTACCGTAGCGTCCGCGATTTGCGAAGCGGCCTTTGTCCGTGTGCGGAAGTTCGATCGCCTGCCTACGCCACTAAAGATGCACGATCGCTACATTGGTGAAGAGCGTGGGTTGTTTATCGACCCCATCACCAAAGAACCCTGGAACGTGAGGTACTTTACCAGGCTAGAGCGGGATAGCTTGAGAGTCATCCAGCGTGACGGACTCTTTTATGATGCCAAAGGCAAGAAGCTTGATTCTGAGTTTGATGCCGAGTCGCTGACTTTTGAAGAAGCTCTTCTTGTCGTCAGCAAGTCCTACCATATCTACTTTTTTCCCCGCGATGTCCGAGGTGAAATCCATCACTCAAGTATCTTGGCGGGAGGCGACGTCATGTTTGCGGGTATGGCCGCCTTCAGCGACGGACGTTTGCGCGTTTTAACGGATCGAAGCGGGCACTACACGCCAACTCCCGAGCACACGAGGTGGTTCGTCCGCCTGCTTCATCGCTCTGGGGCCGATTTGAGTATGATGACGCTGATGGGACATGCTGCGATGTACTACTCAAAGTCTCAGGCTATGCGGCCTCGAGAGATTCGCGAGACGCTCCTCGACTATTCACAACGCACACCGTAGTTCGCCAGACTGTGAGGAAAATCTCGTATTTTTAGGCTGGAGTTCGGCAGTTTCTGCCGTTAGCCTAAAGGTATGCGTTCTCTCTTTCAGTTAGTCTCAATTGCCGCTTTTCTCATGGCT
>CAKQVW010000072.1 GCA_934277865.1 uncultured Pseudobdellovibrionaceae bacterium
GATGAATAGAGTCGGTCTTCAATGTCGAGTGTGTCTCCATGACGGAAACGGTCTTGAATTCCGTTTCTTCTCCGACCCACTTTCTTAAGTCGTCGGCATTTACGTAATAATAGTTGTCGCCCTTCCCGCAGAGCCGGATGTGTTGGCCATAGAGTTCGCCTTTATTGTTCCAGCTTGCGAAGAGACTTCCAACATGTGTGCCTTTGTTGTCTCGAAGTGACAGCTCGACGAGTTCCGAGTCTTGACGGTCTTCTTCGAGATCCGAAGTCGTAGTTGGGTCTTTGGAGCAGGCTGCGACAAGGTGTTGCGAATACGTGGCGTGAGCCAAAGCCGGAGCCAAAATCGAAGCCAGAGTCGAAGCCAGACTTAGGAAAACGAGCAAAAGTGCCTTCATAGCGATCCTCATTTCAATTTTAATGATCAACGGTTCGGTGTCAGGTCCTAACAAACATGATCGGGGGGGGGCTCATGATTTCTGCTGGACTGGTGAGGTTTCACGGTCGTTTGACGGGCCTATTCACTTTTGTGTGAAGACTTTTTTCTATGGGTCGATCTATATTTGAGCCTATGCCGTCTGCGAAACACCAGTTGCATCTACGACGCCTTGAGCTTGGAGACGAACCATCCTTTCTCCGAGCGCTGGAAGATTGGTCCGAAGCCGACCGCGCGTGGTTCACATGGCACTGGGAGCCCGGTGTTGCCTTTTCAGATGTCTTGCTGAGAATCGACCGCGAAGCCACGGGCAGTGGATTGCCGGAGCATCTTGTTCCGGCGACGATGTACTACGCATTTTTGGGGGATCAAATCGTTGGTCGTCTGCACCTGCGTCACCGGCTGAATCAAGCCCTCGCGGTTCGCGGTGGGCATATCGGTTATGCTGTGGCGCCGAAATTTCGAAATCAGGGTTTTGCTACAGAAATACTTCGGCAGGGTTTGTCGAAGGCGGCGGCGCTGGGGGTTTCCTCGGCCATGGTGACTTGCGCGGATGACAACATTGCGTCGTGGAAGGTCATCGAAAAGGCTGGTGGTCAACTGGAACAGGTCTTCACCGATGAGAAAAACGGTGAGGTCGTGCGAAAGTACTGGTTGAGCACAGGCGGATTTCGCGGTGATGATAGAAATCACCATGACTAATTCCACTTCTGAAAAGCCTGTTTTCAATCGCTACGAAAGAATCATGATAGGCCTAGGCCTATCACTCTTGGTTTTTTTTCTTGGCTATGGCCTTGGCCAGTCGACAGCGAAACTCGACGAAGGAAACTTTGTCTATGCGGAAATCGTCGATGGAGATGCGAAGCTGGTTGGGAAAAAGATCTTTGGAAGAGACGTCTTGCCGGAGATCGCAACCGGTTTGGCCGATCTTGAGCGGGAAAAGTATCGGCTCAAACGTGCGGCGACTGAAAAGAAGCTGGCTGAGCTGTTGAGGTCGGAAAGTGATCTTGAAAAAGAGGAGTCGACCTCGGCTGAGGATACGGCCTCGCAGCAGGCGAGACTTGCCGACTTTGCGCGTGAACGTGGAATTGATCTTGGCAAGCTCAGTGCGCAACAGCGCCGAGACCTAGAAGGCAACTACCGGATACTTGTGAAACAACTGGCCTTGCGAGATCAGACTAAAAAAGCCTTAGCTGAAGGCAAGGTTGAGTGGGGAATTTTGCCGCTTTATCATCGTGATCCGGTCGAGGTGGCGGCGGGTGTGATGGCTCCGATCGTGAGTGGAAGCGGCGATCATCGGGTCGTGGTATTTACAAACTACCACTGCCCAGTCTGCGGTTCGCTTTGGGCAAAGCTGGACGAGTTAGCAGCCAAGTCGAACGGAAAGACCTCGATCCATCTTCGTTACTTTGTGCAAGAGGGTGATGCGTGGATCGTGAAGCAAACCGCGATGGCCGGGTATTGTTTGGACGAGCAAAAAAAGCTCTCGGAGTTTCATCGCTCAATGCGGGAACGAGCTCCGGTCGACGAAGCTGATCTCCTGAAGCGGGTGAGCGAAATTCCTGGATTTGCACAGGAGCGATTTGAAAACTGTTGGAAGGCGCGACTGACCGAGCAGAAACTCAAACGTGATGTCAAAGACGGTCAGGCGCTTGGACTTTCCGGACAAGCAATCGCGGTGGTGAACGGAATCCCCATACAGGCGCAAGAACCACTTTCGGAATATCTCATCCTGATTCGCCAGTGAGGTCCGCGGCGCTTCGTATTGAAACGCCTTGCAAAAACTCTCAAGCGAAGCTCATTGTTTAGGCGATTTGCGACGATAAAGAAGGCGTGAGAATTGTTACAGATCCACAACAATCCTTCTCCAGCTTCTTGCGAAAGGTCGGCCTTTTGGCTGCAGCCTTGATGCTTTCCGGCTGTGGCCAGCAGTTGGAAGAATGGGTTCGTAACGCTCGGCCACTCAATGGAATTCCGCAAAAGTTTGATGGGCAGTCCAGCGTTAAGATTTCACCGGGAACTGCACACTCCACGAGTCACGATGGTAGCATTTCCGTTCGTTCGCACATCACGATCATGGACCGTAAGCTTATCGGCGGAGATGTGTCTGCAACTGTTTCGATGGGCCAAACCCGAACAGGGGTGACTCAGTGAGACAGGCATTGCTGGTATTGGCGCTCATGTTGATGTCGTCGGTTGCGTCCGCAGGAGACGTGCCGCAATCGTTCACTTTGGACGGTCGTCTGTTTTCCAATCCCGAGGGAACAACGCCACTGACAGATGCTTCGTTGGGAATGAGAATTCAGATTCTCGATGAAGACAAAACTTGTGTGTTGTACGAAGAGAAACAGACGCTGAGCACGTTGGCGTCACAGGGGTATTTCACTGTTCAGGTTGGTTCGCTGCCGGGTTCAACCAAACGAACGGTGCTGGGTGACTCCGGTCGAACCATGTCGGAAGTTTTTTCGAACTTGATGCCGATTTCGGGAAAAGCGGTCGCCGATGGGATTCCTTGCGTCGTTCCAGCGGTTGCCGCGAAGCGCCGATACGTTCGCTTGATCATCTCGCCATCCTATATGGGTGGCGCCGAGAGAACGCTTTCGCCAGATTTGACGATTGATTCGGTTCCCAACGCGGTGGTTGCCGAACGAGCGGAGTCTCTGCAAGGGGTTCGCAGCGATCAGCTGCTAAAGGTAAATCAAGCTGGCGGTAATGTTTTGACCCAACAAAATCTTGAGAGCCTGTTTGCGTCGACCACGAGATTCAATGCTGTGACGGCACTCGCGGACGGAACAAGTGCGATGTATATGCGATCAAATTCGACCACTGGTGCACAGCTCCCGCGGATCACTGGGGCTCCGGCTACAACGCCACCTCAAGGGGCTATATGGTTTGACCAGGCCGACGAACGTATCAAGTTTCAAACCAACGGTGGTCCGGTGACGTTGACTACGGGTGGCTCCGCGATTTCGGCCTTGACCGGGGATGTCTCGGCTTCCGGAAATGGAACCGTCACGGCGACGGTGAATTCCGTGGGTGGATCGACGGCGGCCAATGTCCATACGGCCACCGAGCTTGCCAATAACTCGACAGATCTCAACACCGCGTCCACGATTGTTCGACGAAATGCGGGAGGCTCGTTTGCTGCGAGCTTCGTTCTGCTAAACGAGAGTCGACTCAAAGACAGTGGCGCCAACTATGTCAGTCTGCGCTCGCCAGCATCCGTGACAAGTTACGCGATCACATTTCCAGCAGCAGTTGGTGGTGTAGGTCAGACACTCGTCACGAGTGATAGTGCCGGAACGATGACGTGGGTGACGCCTCTGAGTGCTCCTACAAGTACGCCAGGACGGGTTCCGAAGTTTGCGACCGCAAGCACTTTAGCGGACTCTTTGATTAGCGATGACGGCAATCAGGTTGTGGTGGCGGGGAACGTTGTGAGTACACCCAACGTGGTGACAGGCGACACGGTCGACCTTCGCACTTCGAACACACATGTTCTTTCGAATATCGGTGGAACGACAATCCGATTGCAAAATCCCACACATGGTGGCCTGTACAACATCGTCGTTGCCGACACCGCCCCACGAACCTACACGTTTGATGGTTGTACCACTAGCTATTACAAACCGGCGCGTGGTCCGACCACGGTAGACACACACACCGTCTACGGTGTTTTGTTTGTCAGCGCCGGTGGTGGAAACTGGAACTGCTATATCACCTGGTCGACGGGATTTGCTCAGGGCCCGTAGGTCCTGTTTTGCCGACTATTCTAATTTGTCCCTTATCGTAAAGTCTCGACCATCGTCCAAGCTTGGCGGCGCGAATTAAGGCAAAATAGCTAGCGTTCCGATATGAGACTGTGGTCAAGGATGACTTAGACTTTTCAGATTTTGACGAGGTCGAACCGACGGTCATTGGTGTGCCCAGTGGTCCAAGTGAACCTCCACCAGAAGACAGCCGCAGTCGCCGCGACTTGGTTCGCGAGTGGCTGTGGAAGCATCGGTATGCGGCTGCGGTCGCCGTGCTTGTGGCTGTCATGTTAATGATCGAGCTTGCAGCTCAGTTTCGCGCTGGTCAGTTTTCTATCCCTTTCATCGCGGAATCAGAAAGTGTCGCCAAGGTCGTTGCCATCAATGGAGACACGCGCTACCAGCCGCTTGCGGAAGAGGATTGGTACAAAGCGAAAATCGCCGCCGACATTTTCTCAGGTGATGCGCTGTATTCCGGAAAAAGGTCCGACGCGGTAGTGGAAATGGGTTCGGGTGGTCAGATAGCGATGGGCGAAGAGACCCTCGTCGTGTTTGACAGTCGAGATGGCGTCACGGTGCCTGATGTGACGAGAGGAAATGCTCGCCTCCGCATCACGGGAGATATGCGAATCTCGATTTCTGGCAACAGTGCGGTGTTCTCGGCTGGTGATGGTGCGGAGGTTCTCGTCACCGTCGAAGAGGGACGCAAAGGGAAAATTCATGTTCTCAGTGGCGCCCCGCGGATTCAGACACGCGGTCAGAGTGATCGTGTCGTTCAGTCCGGATCTTCGTTTGTCATGGATCTCTTTCAGTCCTTGGCGTCGAGAAAAACGGTTCGGCCACCAGTCGACCTGGTGCCGGACGAAGCAGCACCAGATCAATCCACTGACCTCTTGCCAGTCGCTTCGAAGCCAGAAGCTGTGCCGTTGCCATTGCCGGCTGAGCAGCTGACCACGATCGCCCACACGCTAACGCACACGGATCTCTATGAAAAGGTCACGGAGATTCAGCTAAAGGCTAAACCAAAATCTCTTGAAGTTCGTGCGACCGGGTTGTTGCGTTGGACCGGCGGGTCGGGCGTCTTGACATTTATTCAGATCGCGAAAGTCGATAGCAAAACTGGCGAGCCCAACTTTGAACAGCCGTGGCTGGAAAAACAGGCGAGTGGACAAGACTTGCGTGTCGATTCTTGGCGTGTCGGGCGCAGCGCTTGGCGCGTTTCTCAGGACGGGAAGACGTGGTCGCATCCTGCGACTGTCGATGTGATTCCGCGCTTCGCTGTCGGGCGCGAGCCCATTGTCGTGTTTGAAGCAAGTAAGGTGGCTTTGCCAGATGCCGTTGTACCCCTTCGTATGAAAGATTCGTCCGGTCGAAAAATGATGGGCTGGATCATTGAGGGAAGTCGCCAGCAAGATTTCAATAAGTCGATCCTCGTCTGGGCCGATTCCGACAAGATCCTAATCCCGCTCTCAAAGACCGGTCGGTATTATTTCCGTGTGCGCTCGGTGGATGAACAAGGCGAACTTTCGATATTCTCTGTCGCTCAACATGTCGATGTCGAAGCCGCACCCAAAAAAGTCGCACCACCCAAGCCAGTGCCTTTACGACTGGCGAAAAACTCTAAGGAAAAAGCGCCGTCCGAGCAGCCGCCCAAAGTGGCTCCGCGTGAGGTTGCCAATGTCGAAAGCTCGTCCAAGGTTTCGACGACTCTTGATCGTCGACGCCTGGATCCACCATTTCGACGTGCGGGCCCATGGAGTGTGTCGCTACTTGGCGGCATGAGCTCGGTGATCTCGGGTGTGAAGGTGGACACCGGCGAAGTGAATCCTGCTGTCGACATCCTGGGCTTTGTTGGATCGTACTTTGATGGCGTCTATGAAGGACAGCTTGATTTCCGGACTCGGTTGGGAGTACTCACGGCATCGAGTGCGCCGGACATCACGCGATTGGATTTGCGACTCGGTCGCTGGTGGACTCTTGGAGCAAGGCCGCTTGGTATAAAAACGCGTATTGGTATAGTGAGCGGATTTGAGAACTATTCGAACAAGTCGGGACGTGGCGCGTTTGCACCGTTTTACGATATCGCAAAACTTGGCCTAGGATTGGGCATCGAGTTGACGCCGCGTCTGCAGACGGGAGGCTCGTTTCTTTACGGCACCTGGATCAATTCGGATCGTCTGACGGAGTTCGATGGCTACATCGCCTATGACTTCGATGAGAGTCTCAATTTGGGATTTGGCTATCGAGTCGGGCTATTTGAGGCGGGATCAAGCGAAACGAGTCCAAATCGGCAATTGCCCTATCGAGAAGCCTCGGGAGAGGCCTATTCTCGTCTAAAAATCTCGTTCTGAGTCTCCGAGTTTTGGCGTGTTTTGTCGATAAGTAGTTGTCGTGGAGAATCAAGTCGAGAGTCAGCTTCCAGCAGGAACCCAAATTGCCAGCTACGTCATCCGCCGCAAAATCGGCAGCGGAGGCATGGGTGAAGTCTATCTTTGTGATGAGCCAAGCCTTGGTAGGCAAGTCGCGTTGAAGGTGCTTCGCACCGTCGATCACGAACCTGAGGCCGCCAGTCGTTTTTTGCAGGAAGGCAAAGCGATGGCGAAACTTCAGCACCCAAACATCGTCGGCGTGTTCGGACTGGGTGAGCACAACGGGATGCTGTACATCGCGATGGAGTATGTACAGGGGCTTTCGCTCTTCAAGCACTCGCGTGACCGAAAGATGTCGATTCCCGAAATGTTGAACGTCTTTTTGGATGTCGCACGTGGACTCGACTACGCCCACTCTGCGGGACTTGTTCATCGCGACATTAAACCTGCCAATATTCTCGTGGATCATTTTGGCCGTGGGAAATTGATCGACTTCGGAATCGCGAAGGCTGTCGGCGCAGACGTTGGTGCCGAAGGTGTAAAGACCAAAACGGGAGTGGTCATTGGGACGCTGAATTACATCGCGCCCGAGCTGTTCCGCGGAGATCCGCCGAGCCCGCTTTCCGATATCTATGCGCTTGGGCTTTGTTTCTTCGAGATGTTGACGGGGCGAACTCCATTTCGGTCGGAATCCCAGTTCCAGACGATGGAGAAGATCCGAGCACGTGATCTAGAAATTCCTGACAATGTCCACTTCATGCTTCCGGAAGAGTTTTGGAATGTGCTTTATCAAATGATTGCCGTCGAGCCACTCGAGCGAACAGCCACGGCGACCTTGGCAGTCGAGAGACTCCGTCAGGTGGACCTCGCAAATATTCCAAAACAATGGTCAGCCCACATTGGTACGGCTCGCATCGAAAACCTCTCCGAACTCCACAGTGTGCTCGACGCCGCCTCCATCGACATCGCGGAACGGCAGTTCATCTTGTCGGCGGCACTGCTGCGCAGCGGAGAAAAGAGCGAGGCGGCAAAAGATGATGTTGTCGATAGCACCCGCCTTATCGAGACGACGGGCGTTGTAATTCCGCGATCAATCCTTGAGCAGGCGCTATCCGAGTATCAGGTCGAGCGCGAATCACTATTAACTGTTCGTCGGGCAGCGAAGATTTCTGAACTGCGAGCTCCCGAAGTCGTGAACACGCGATTGAATGAGGTGTCTCCGTCGACGCCAGTCGCATCTCCTTCGACAAGACCGATTGCGACGGCTCCACTTCAGCACGCGCCTTCGTCTTCAAGTTCGGGTGGTGCAAAGTGGGCTGTGGCGTTGGCACTAGCTGGGGTCCTAGCTGTCGGCGGCTTACAGTACGTTCGCTGGCAGCGTGAAGACCAGGCGCGAGCTTTGGCTCTCGAAGTCGCCAAGCGGGCAGAGGCTGAAGCGGCCAAACGAAAAGCGTCACGCGGCGAAAAGGTTCTGGCACCTGTGGCCCAGGGACTGGCGATGGTTGTTGAGCCGAGCACAGACGCCTGGCCTCCGGTTGCGTGGGCCAACCCTACCACGTCGGGAACGTCCGAATGGACGTGGCAGGTGAAGTCCTCGTTGGCGCCGGCAGAGAAGGTCATTCGTGAAAGCCGATCCGTGGAATTGGATGACTCGGAAAACCCCGGGCTTTACAAGATTCGCATCGTTACCAGTCAGCGCGATTCAGAAGCGAACCGCTTCATCCAAAAGACCGCGTACGAATGGTACCGGCCTGGTTATATAGGCCTGCCGGTAAAATCCAACGCGAGTCCCGCGCTTGGTACAATTGGAGTGATTATTCTTGGTGAACCAGAACGCATCTTCCCTTTAAGAAAAGGCAAAGAGGTGCACTTTGAAACCGAGCTGAGAAGCGAAGGCGAACAAGGGCTGTTTCCGGTTTTTGCCGCGCTTGTCGGAAAGCCGGTTTTGCCCGGATCGTTAAAGCTTCGAGCTAGCTGCGTGACGGGGGATCAGAACGACGGTCAGATTGTCACAGACTGCACGTATCGTGCGACGGATGTTGTCGGTAAAAAGATTGAAATCGTATCATCCGCAGCTTGGAGTGTGGCCGCGCGCGAGATTGTCGCCCTTCGCCTTCGAGTGGTGTCCACTTCGGACTCCAGTGTTGAGATGCACTCGGTCTCTGGCCAGAGAGTAGAAGGTGCAATCGGACTACGCGAGCCGGCGCAGTCGGCGAAATGAGTTCACCTAGTGTTGTTGGTGAATTGATTCACCAACGAGACTCGTGATCTCGGCATTGGTACAACGTCTTGCCTTTAAGTCCTTCAATACCTGATAGAGAAATCCCTCGAATGCGGTGGGCGTACTTGGTGCGCACCTTCCGGTGACGCCGGCGCTTTTGTCCACAAGGTCCCAGGGTACTTGCACGGCGCGACCGGCGAGGACTTTCCGTCCTTCCGTCGAATAGTCGAGTTCGATGCCTCGGATGCCGTGGGTGTCCGTGCTGAGGTCCTGTTTTTTGGTGAACGGGAAGATATGGATAAATAGCGAAATCTTCTTCACGCCTTTTCCAACGCGAGCGATCTCTTTTTCAGGGAAGGTGCAGCCGAAGTAGCGACCTCGTATTGCGACACCAGCTAAAGTCACCTGCGCGTTTTGCCTCTTGATCACCACCAGACTTTTTTTATCTGTGTCTTTAAATGCATTTCCGTTAGCGACAGCAACGTCGTAGCAGCTGGAAGCTCTAGCAGAAACCGACGAGAGAAACGCGATCATGAGCGCGAGAAACAAGGGCGCCTTGGATGTCATACAACAGTTCTTTCAAACGGCTGACGTCTGGTCAAATCTTGGGATGTCTTTGGTCCAGGCTGTGCCGCTAGACAAAGGCCCGTGAAGATTCGTCTGGTCGTGTTGATTAACAAACTCTGAACTTCATCTTGCCAGTATTAGGCGGAAGTTTACCATTTCTCTCATCCCCCCATATTTCAATGGAGGAAATAAATGAAAAAGCAAGTGTCACTTGTTGTCGCATTGTTTGCGATGACGGCTATCGGTTCTTCGGCGTCGGCGCTTACTCTGAAAGAGAGGAAACAGTACAAGGAATGGCAAGAGTATCTCGTGAACACGAGCTCGAGCTATGTAAAGACAGTGAAAGACAAGTGTGGATACGACATTCCGGTGACTATGGAAGACAAGTTCACAACACCTTTCATGGCTGCTAGCGCAAACGCGGCTTCGTACTGTGATGAAGCTCGTAGCCGAATTTCTTCGATGTGCGAAGACGCGACTTCAAAAGAAGCGATCAAGGCAAAGATCAAAAAAATCCACTGCACATTGGCCCCAAAAGAAGAAGCTTCGTTCAAACTTGCTGGCGGCACTTTGACATTCACGTTTGGCGTGAAGGCAAGCAACCTTGGCGACAAAGTAAAAGACTTCCTCGAGAATAATCTTTAATTCGGATTTGGTAGGTTGAAGATGAACACCGCAGGTTTCAGCACACGTTTCTCGTTGATCGTGGTTCTCGCGGCGATCTCGTTTGCCTCGATCGAACTAGCACAGGCATTGAGATTCAAAGAAGGCCAGGTCATTCTTGATGAGCTGGCCGACTATGAGCTCTGCCAGAAGCGCGATTACACAGGGGACTGGTGTCACGACGCTCTCAAACGATGGGTGAAGAGCAATGTGGGCGACGCGTTCAAGGCCGGTAAGATGACAAGAAAAGCCATGAATCATTGGGTTGCAGTTCCGTTTTTTCATCAGGCGTTTGAAGCAAAGCAAGGAGACT
>CAKQVW010000073.1 GCA_934277865.1 uncultured Pseudobdellovibrionaceae bacterium
TCGGGCAGAAGGTTGTTTTCGACGAGCTGTCCATAGTGAGTCGTGTTACGTGTCTCTTTTCCGTACAAGTTTTTTAGGCGAATCTCGGCGGCGTCGATGTTGGGGTTTTTCTGCCGCAAATGTTGCGCAATGTCCTCGATGAGGCTTTCGATGAGCAATGCCCCCTGTGGCCCTCCGAAGCCTCGAAACGCGGTGTTGGAGTGGGTGTGGGTCTTACAGACCCAGCCTTCGATGAAAACGTTTTCGATAAAGTACGATCCATCAGAATGAAACATCGCGCGGTCGAGGATTGAAGGCGAGAGGTCGGTGTAGGCTCCGCCGTCGGCGTAAAGTTTCAACTTCAAGGCAAGAATTTCGCCCTCATCGTTGAATCCCACTTCATAGTGAGTTTGGAAAGGGTGGCGTTTCCCAGTGGTTTTCATGTCATCGTCTTTGGTCAAAACGATGCGGGCAGGCTTTCGAAGTTTGTGCGCCACAAGCGCTGCCATTGCAGCAAAAGGAGCGGCCTGACTTTCCTTGCCCCCAAACGCTCCACCCATGCGGCGAACTTCGCAGATGACTTGATTGTAACTAAGTCCAAGTGCATGAGCGACGACGTGCTGAGTTTCTGTGGGGTGCTGTGAGGATGAAACGACCTTCACTTGTTGCCCGTCTAACGGGTAGGCGATGGAAGCTTGAGACTCGAGATAAAAGTGCTCTTGCCCGCCGATATGAAACACGCCTTGAAGACGATGCGGAGACGACTTCAGCCCCGCTTCGATGTTCCCTCGACGAAAAGGCGGTGGCGCGTGCAAAAACGACTTTTTTGCGATGGCTTCGTCAACAGTGAGAATGGCCGGTTTCTTTTTGATGTCAAACTTCACCAGCCGTCGGGCGAGTTCCAAAGCCTCACGAGTCTCTGCGGCCAAAATGCAAATCGGTTCGTCGATGTGGCCGATCTCTTTTTCGACAAGAAGAGGTTGATCTTGAACGATGGTTCCCCAGCGCGTGTGGTGCAGGTCCTTTGCTGTGAAACAGGCTTTCACACCCGGTACTTTTAGCGCTTCCGTGGCGTCGATCTTCAGCAGATCGCCGTGCGCGACTGGACTTCCCACGTATCCAACATGCAACTCGCCCTGCATCGGGGGGATGTCGTCAATGAATTCACTGCGTCCGCGTACATGGGCGATGACGTTAGCGGGAGTTTTCACGGCGCCACCTCAAACAGCTCGCGGCCGGCCTTCGCCAAAAGACTACGGCACAAGCGCAGGCGGTACTCGCGACTGCCGCGAACATCAGAGATCGGACTCACGAGAGTTTCGATTTTACGCGACAAGCTCTGAAACAGGGTTTCAACGTGTTCTTGCGAAAGGCTTTGGCCGATCCAGGACTTTTCGACCTCTTTTAGGCGAACCACAGTGGGACCAACGCCTCCAAACACAACTCGCGCGGTTTCGATTTGCTTACGGCCACCAATTCGAACGGCCAGCGTGACGGCTGAGATGTCGAGATCTTTTCTGAGGGAGACTTTGTACAGCCGGATTTTTTCCGTCTTTGCGAGGTGAGGAATCTCGATACCTTCGACAAGTTCGTTCGGTTTCAGCGCCAGCTGTTTGTAGCCAAGGTAAAATTCGGATATCGGGATCGCGCGCTTTCCACGCACGCTACGCACAAGCACCTTGGCATCCATCGCCATGAGATAGGGAATCGTATCGCCAATTGGCGATCCGTTTACAACGTTGCCAACAAGAGTGCCGGTGTTCTTGATTTGCGGAGAAGCGAAGATGTTTAAGATTCGATCCAGCTCGGGGTCGTGGTTTTCGAGATCTTGTTGGAGGGCCGTCAGGCTGACCCGTGCACCAACCAAAGTTGCCGTCTTTGTGCGCTTGATCTGCCAAAGCGGGGCGATGTTTTGCAGCGACATCACGGCTTCAAGCTTGGTGCGACCTTTGTTGACCTGTACACCGAGGTCGGTTGCACCGGCGATGATTTTTATGTTCTTGTGCCGCGCCTTCAGTTTCACTGCCTCGTCGAGACTTGTGGGCAAAAGCACCAGCAGTTTTTCACCGAGAAAGTTTTCGGTCTCGATGTGCGCTGTTCGCTTTGTGATCTTTTGGAGCGTTTCACGTTCGGCCTTCGAAAAGTACCGGCGACGAAGCGAGGTGATGTTTTTCGGATCAAGCGTTTTTGCGGCGTCGAGAATCGGCAGGTACCCCGTGCAGCGGCAAAGATTGCCAGTCAGCGAGTTTTTGATCTTCTTTTCGGAAAGTGGGCCAGTGTTTCCTTTTCGCTGAGCGTCTTCAACCATCGCCGTCATCGCGCAAACAAAACCGGGCGTGCAGAAGCCACACTGCGAACCGTGACACTTTGCCATCGCCTCTTGAACAGGATGCAGAGTTTCGTCAGGGCCCGGTTCTGCCAAACCTTCGACGGTGACAAGATGGCAGCCATCCAAAGCGAGCACGGGAAAAATACAGGTGTTGAGTGATTGAAAGTAACGAGAGTCGCGTGTCGATTTGGATGAGGACTTTTCGGGATAAGCGATCAGAGCGGTGCAGGCTCCGCAGTCGCCTTCGGCGCACACGATTTTGGTACCGGTAAGGAGTCGCCGCGTTCGCAGGAAATCCGCGACCGGCATAAGGATGTCAGGTCCGCGAAGATCCAGGCGCTGGCCGTTGAGAAAGAATGTGATTTCCGAGCGGGGTTTCATATCCCGCTACGATTTCATAATTTTAAGGGAATCACAATTCGCGGGCGGAAGTCTGAGGGGGGTGCGACGCGCCCGCGTCGGAAAACCAGCTCTGGTGCTGGTATTGCGAGGATCTGCGCCTAAGCGGACTTTCCGAACAAGACAAGGAACGCAAACAAGACCAGGGCAACGGTCAATGTGGAGCCTAAAACGTCGGTCAGGCACTCGGAATTAAGTGGGCTTTTCATAAGTCCTCCGCTCGTTGGGACCCGAAAAGGGGCCCGAAGGGTTAATGGAGGCGGGGGAATTGGAAAAGGTTTCCCGATTGGGCTATTCTTTGGTGTCGTCCACGACGTGCCGGATTTCCTTGTCGGTGTCGATGATCCAAATATCCAAGGTGTCGTCTTCGTCAAGGTTTACGGCGGCCATGACCTCAAAGCGTGTGTCGCTGGCAGTGCAGCCGTCACGACAAAAGTGTGAGAATTTGGAAAGATCGACGTCTTTTGTGTGCACGTCGTACTTGTAAAGCGGTTCGCCGTCTTCATCCTGAAGATTCAAAAATATGTCCGAGCTGATGCGCTTGGGGTTTTCATTGTCTTCGCGTCCACCTCGTGGCTCGTAGGGCGTGAGGAACCCAAACTTAGCCGGCAAGACGCCTTCGGTTGGCATGTAGCCCGCTGCCGCAAGATCGGTCGTGTACCGCTTGTACTCGGCATAAAACGAGGCGTTTGAACTGTAGATGGCAGACAATGCGGCTTTGATGGAGCTTCGTCGAGTGGCGATCTCCTCGGCGCTGAGCTGGCCCGGTGCCGGGGTGGCTGTCGGGGGCGGCGGAATTTGCGGGCTGCTGCTTGAGGAATTGGGCGCGAGAGGGGGCGAGCTGGCAAGCGAGTCTTCCGAGGCCGACTCGGCGGTTTCGATTTCTGCGGTGACAGTCTCGTGTTGAGAGTTTCGACGAGGGCGTTGTTCGGGCTTCAGCAAAAACCAGAGCACGGCGGCGATCAAAATCGTCATCAAAGCTTTTGCGACAAACTTCTCAGCGCGACTTTGCTGCATCGGAGCCTTTTTCTTGCAGTGTGAGCTTCGCCGGTTTCACCGAAATTTTGTCGGCCGCCTTTTTTGCTAGCTTTCGCGCGGCCGTCGTCGAGTTGGCGCGAGCAAGTGCCACGGCCATTCGGCGGTATGGGCGAGCATCGGGTTTTCCAAAAACGCGAACGTCCACGTTTTGTATTTTGAGTGCCTCTTCGACGCCGACGACTTCGGCCTTCGAGATCTCCTTCTTAGCGAGCACGACAGCCGACGCGCTGGGGCCGTGGTAGAGAATCTTCGGAATTGGAAGACCCAAGATCGCGCGAGCGTGAAGGTCGAACTCCGAGAGATCTTGAGAGATCAAGGTGACCATGCCGGTGTCGTGAGGCCGTGGCGAAAGTTCGGAGAAATACACGTCGCCATTTTTCCCTATGAAAAACTCGACACCAAAGAGTCCGGCGCCACCGAGGCGATTTGTGACCTTCTTGGCAATTGCTTGTGCCTGTTTTAGCTGCGTGGGCGAGAGCTTGGCAGGAAGCCAAGATTCTTGGTAGTCGCCACGCTCTTGGCGGTGACCGATCGGCGCGACAAAACTTGTTTTCCCATCGCGTGTTCGGATGGTGAGCAAAGTGATTTCGAGGTCAAACTCGATGAACTCTTCAACGATGACTCGCTTTTGGTCGCCCCGCATTCCATCGCAGGCGTAGTTCCAGGCTTTTTCCACTTCGCTGGATTTGCGAACAACGGATTGGCCTTTACCAGAAGAGGACATCACGGGTTTTACGACATTTGGAAAGCCGACTTTGTGGCAAGCCGTCGCCAGTTCTTCTGCGGATTCGGCATAAAGATAGCGCGCCGTTTTCAACTTCAGCTCTTGTGCCGCGACGTCGCGAATCGCATTGCGGTTCATGGTCAAGTGAGCGGCTTCGGCGGTGGGGATGACGGTGTACCCACGCGCTTCCAGTTCGACCAGCTTGGCAGTTCGAATGGCTTCAATTTCGGGAACAATGAGGTCGGGCTGGTGCCGCGAGACGATTTGCTCAAGCGCTTCACCGTCTAGCATGTTTATGACTTCGAAACCGTCGGCCACTTGCATGGCCGGTGCGTTTTCGTAGCGATCGACAGCGATGACGGTTTGCCCTAAGCGCTTCAGAGAAATGGTGAGCTCTTTTCCAAGCTCACCTGCACCCAGAAGAAGGATCTTGTTCTGGCGAAATTTCATCCCGCTATTTTGCTGGCTTTGGCTGTGAAGCGCAAGATTCGATTTTCTTTATCAGCTGCGGTTTGCGCGCCAACCACTCAAACACGGCTTTGCGGCTAAGCGGAATTCGTGAAGTGGCCATCGCGTGCTCAAAGAGTGCGCGATTGATTCGGTCGGCGAGGGGATCGAGGTCGGTGCGCAAGCTGAAGTCTTTGCCTTGTACCCAGGCAAGATCCAGTTTCACACGAGTTTCGTAAGGCTCACCGTCTGGAAAGAGATCTCTTAGAAACCCCGGGTTGCGTAGGCTTGATGAACAAGCGAGCGTATCCGGATTTAATCCGCTGGAAAGCAAGATCTCGGATACGTCGCTCATGATGCGGAAAAAAAGATCCTCGCGATAGTAGGCGTAGACTTCCGACGGCAGTAGGCGCTTTCGGAAAAAACCAATGTCCACAGCAGGAAGCAAGTCGTTGATGGTCGCCATCAGCTTTGCATCAGCCGGTGTTGCGCCGGGTTCGACAAAAAACTCCCACTCCGCATGAGAGAGTTCGTGCAGAATCACTCCTGCAGAGACCGTGGCGCCCGAGCCAAGGGCCTGGCTGATTTCGAAAAGCGTTCGAATTCGTCTGCCGCCCGAAACGGGATCGTCGATCGTCATCTCTGGCTGCAACACCAATGTGTTGGTGAGCGAGTTGTAAGCAGCTGCGGCGTCGGACGCGATCACGCCCCAGCGCTGAAGCAGCGACGGATGCGCCAAGAACGTTCGATCTGCCGCAAGTTCTAACCGCGGAACTTCGATACCTGTGTATTGCGACACGCTCTTCAGGAAGTCCGTTGAATGGGTCTTCGATTCTGCATGTGCGATCGCCGCTGAAAACGGTAAAAGTGCGGCACTCAATAAAAATGCCGGTAATAAGGCCTTTGACATCTCGTTCCCCCCTCAAGAAACAAGTTTCAAAGGGATGATTCCCCCCTGCCGAAGGTTCTATTCAATGGCGACCGGCAGTGCGATGGTCTCCGCCAAGAAGCTGTCGTTTAGGCAAAAATTGCAGTTTGAGCGATTCAGCGTCAGCGTTTTGCGTGCGCGAGAAGCATTACCGTCGATTTGGCGGAGAGTTTTATGAGACCCTTTGACCTTTCCCTATAAGAGGTTCAGGTTAGGCGGCGCGCCACCGACCTTCGTGTCGGAATGGAATGGTGCATACCTCCCTAAAACTCTTGAATAGGTGGATTGGCCACTTGGTTAGAGCTCGGAGGTGTTGGAGAGATTGGCTCTCCAGAAAGGACCTCCGTGTCTCAATTTCCTGAAGACGTCTGTCAAACAGACGTCGATGCCGCTATTCGTCCCTATCAACCTAACCACGAGCAACTCGACGTGGATCTTGCGGAAGATGTTTCCGAATCCGTGCCCGAGCCTGTACCTGAAGCTGCACCTGGTTTCGAGCAGTTCAATCTCAGTGAGCCCGTCATGGCGTCACTCAAAAAGATTGGCTACACGACACCGACCGAAGTTCAGACGCGATGTCTTCCGGTTCTCCTTGAGGAGAAGTCGGATCGTGGTCGTGATCTCGTTGCACTTGCACGAACTGGCACCGGTAAAACGGCTGCGTTCGGAATTCCGATTATCGAGCGTATTGATACAAGCGTTCGTAAACCGCAGGCTTTAATCTTGTGTCCGACTCGTGAGCTTTGCCAACAGGTTGCAACCAGCCTTGGGCAAATCGGACAGATGAAGCGTGTCCGAGTCTTGAGTATCTATGGTGGTGATTCGTATCGCCGTCAGTTTGATGGACTTAGCCAAGGGCCGCACATTGTGGTTGCGACTCCTGGTCGTCTTATCGACTTGCTTGATCGCAAAGCCGTCGACTTTTCGTCAATCCGCACGCTGGTTCTCGACGAAGCTGACGAAATGATCTCGGTCGGATTCCGAGAGGCATTGAATCAGATTCTGGAATCGTTCACATCGCGAGAAGACGGTGAGCCGCATTGCACATGGTTGTTCTCGGCGACGATGAGCCCAGACGTGAAGCGCGTTCAGTCGAACTACATCCAAGACGCCGTGATGATCGATGCTCGTGGGCAAGAGGAAAAGCCACTCATTCGTCAGCAGTACATGCTGACCTTCGAGGAAGACCGAATTGAGGCGCTGAAACGCTACCTCCATATCAATGAGGACTTCTATGGCCTCATCTTCTGTCAAACGAAGGCAGAAGTAGCGGAAGTCGAAGCCGAACTTAAGCAAGAGGGCTTCAAGGTGGATTCACTTCACGGCGACAAAGTTCAGCGCGATCGTGAAGCGGTCTTTGCGGCCTGGAAGAAAAAAACAGTGAAGATCGTTGTTGCGACGGACGTTGCGGCACGCGGTCTTGACGTAAAAGGTCTGACTCACGTTGTGAACATGAGTCTTCCTCGCGAAGATGAAACTTACGTGCATCGCATCGGTCGAACAGGCCGCGCGGGACGTGAAGGAATCGCTCTCAGTTTCGTTTGGCCAAAGCGCGTGACGACATTGAAGGTGATCGAACGCAAGTTGAAGGTTCAAATGGAACACGTTCCGGTGCCTGAGCCCGAAGACATTGCGCGCGCCGTTCTTGGTCGTGAAATCAAGAGCCTCTTTGCTAATCCGCTAGCGTATTTCGAGGGCAATCCGATTCACCAAATGGTGGCGGAGCTGATCTCGGAGAACCAAACTTTTGATCCATCGGTGCTTCCGCATTTGGCGGCGTTGACGGCAAAGATTCTTGAAGTGAAGAGCCCGGGTCTTTTGAATCGTCGTCCTATTAAATCCCTTCGTCCTGAGCGTCCACAGCGTGATGGCGAGCGCTACGGTGGTGATCGTGGTGATCGCGCTCCTCGCGGTGGTCGCGACGGTGGCGGTCGATACGGCGGTGATCGTGGTGGTCGCTCGTATGGCGGTCGTCCACAAGGTGAGGGAGGTCGGCGCTTTGGCGGTGATCGCTTCGGCAACGACCGTTTTGGCGGCGGTGAACGCACCAGCCGTCCTGAGTCTCGCACCGATCGTTTTGAGCACCCAGAAGGCGGCCGTCCGGCTCGTCCAGTAGCAGGAGGCAAACCATTTGGTAAACCAGCGCCGAAGCGCCCTGCGTTTGCGGGCCCACGTCTTCGCGATCGTCGTGACGAAACGGGCGGCGGTGGTGCACCACCTAAACGCCGCGAACGTCCAGAACGTCGCGAATACACGTAAAAGATTTAGGCGGCCTGGGGTTTTCCCGGGCCGTTATCGTTTTGGCCGCTCTTGAGTTTCGCCAAGGCACGCTCGGCTTGCGTTGCGATGCTTGAGTTCGAATGTTTGAGAAACTTCTCTAGGCGTTGTGCCATGTTATGAAGCTCGATACGGGTTGAGAAATACACGGGATCTTGCGCTCGCAAGATCCGTCCGATTTCACCTAGCGCGTAGAGGCCAGATGCAATTCGACCTTCCTCCTTTGCGTGGAAGATCATTCGCTCAAGCTCTCGCACTGTTATTGAGTATTGCGAATCCTGCCCACGCTGAATCCCGGCGTTGATAAGCGCATTGGCGGCAACGCGATTGTTCTCACTGATTTGCAGGTCTGAGATTGGCCGCGCCGTGGGCGTGACGCCGTAGATCGTCAAGACGTCGATGGCATTCGCAACCGTGCGACCGTCCGCGATGTCGAGAAGTGCTTCGAGTTCCAGAATCACTTTGTCTGTGAGATCCACCTTGGGCACGAGTCGGGGGTAGAGCATGGCGAGTGCTGAAACGACTTTGATAAAGGATGGATCGCTCTCGAGTTTTTTTCTGGCTGTTCTCAGCCAGGCAGAAAGGCTTGGCTCAAGAGAATGGCGTGCGCGATAGACCTGAATTTGTCTCAGGTTTTCCGCTAGCGCAAGATGCTCAGCACTTGTCCAGCTGTCGCCAGCCGTTGCCGCCGTTCCAATGACAGCTTCGAGGCTGAGATCGTTTCGGTACCGCAGGATATAGCGGAATCCATTGGTGGGACTTGCCGCTAAATGCTGTGAGAGCGAAGTCAGGCCAGTCATTTTCATCAGGCGAACAGAGTCTGAGTAGCCCTTCAGCTGGAAGGCACCGATTTCTTCGTGGCGAAGGTCGGCCGGCAAATCTGCAAGGTGGCGGTCCGCAAAGTAGAGATGACTTTCGGACTTATCTGTCACGTTTGAAAGAATCCGAACCGTCTCAATTAGGATGCCGCCCGAGAGACTGCAGCCATCGACGAGTTTTGCGAAACGCAAAGTTCCGTGCGCGAGTGCAGACTTCACGGTGAACTTGTGTCCTTCAAATGAAGTTTTCCGATGAATCTCCTCTGCCAGTAAGTGAATATCTCGAATCGCATCGACAGCTCGTTCCAAAGAATCTTTCGCGCTTGAGACATCTTTGAAATAGTAGATAGCCTCGTCGCCGACAAATTCATAGATCAGGCCGTCATAGCGCGAGGCGATTTCCGTGAGCCCCATGAAGAAATGATTGATGTGCTCGGCAAACCGTTCGCGGTACGGGCTATTGAAGATCTGGCTAAAACCGTTGATGTCGGTACGAACCAGCGTGCAATCGAAGGTGTAGGGCGGTGTGCGACCGCTGAAAATCTCGCGCTGAAGGGCCGGAAGAATCTGGGATTGTAAGAGAGTGTTTTTGTTGGCCGCGACTCCTTCTGCTTCGGAGTATCCTCGGAATGTGGCGAGGATGGCTTCTGATTCAATCGACAACGCTCTTTGGCCGGCGGCTTCTGTCGAGAGGCGACCGGTCTTCAGGATTTCGTTTTTCAACCTTATAAGATCGCGTGTGTGTAGCCAGAACGCCAGGGCCGCCATGCCGATGACGATCAGAATATCTTGGCCGATTACTCGGAAAGCATTGGCCTCTTTTAGCGTCCGCCAAATGAGATCTCGTTCGCGCTTGTCGATTCCAATCGTCAGCAGGACATCGTTTGAGAGATACTCCGTGCGTTCGCTTCGAACGGCGTCGATCAAATCCTTGCCTACATGAGGTTGACGTTCTTTGAAGGTGTGGCCTGCCCCCAAGGGGTGGTCGGGTGGAAAGGCATAGACCATCTGACCTTTTGAGTACACGACGTAGTAGTTGATATCGCCTTGGCGAAGCGCTTCGCGAAGGATTTCGTCGAGTTCTTTTTCGGCACCGGCAAGATACAGTGCTTCGCTTAATTTGAAATAGTGCAGCAGCCGGCTTTCGCGTAGTAGGATATGTTGGTCAATTTTATCTTTGAGGTCGAGGACCGTGGACATAGGAAGATAGATCGCGATCCCGAGACTCACGATCATTAGGAACATAGTAAAGAATGAGAACTTCTTCCTAAGCTGAAATCTCATCTTGATTGTTCTCGGGTCGAGGCTCGTGACTGAATCAAACGACTTTTCTCGGCGCTGTAGATAAAGACCGTGTGTCGCATTTGACCC
>CAKQVW010000074.1 GCA_934277865.1 uncultured Pseudobdellovibrionaceae bacterium
CATCTTCGGGTTGAGATGTCCAAGCTCGGTCGTGTAGGTCTGGGTCATTTCGATGCCGCCAGCCTTTAAGAGAGAGACGTCATCAACCAATCCGTCGTTGGTAAATTTCTTTTCGATCCCGTACTTGGCTTTGTACTCAGATACCGTGAGGATTTCGACGGCTACTTTTCCGTTTGTCTTTGTTTCGACTTCCTCTTTGAACTGCTTTGCCGCGCGCTCGAATACGCGTACCGGCTCATGCGCCAGCAACCAACGAATCGTATGTTCGGCTTTTGCTACTTTAGCTGTAGTTGGTGCTTTCTTTGCGTTGGCCGCCATCGAGGTTGATGTCGCTGAGGTCATAGCAAACCCCAGTGCCGCAAGAACTCCAAGGAACGTGAACATCTTGTTGTTGGTCTTCGTTTCAGCCATGATCTTTTACTCCCCCGAGATTGGGTCCAGGGCTCTTTTAGAGCTCAGCGGTTTAGAAATACCGTCGTTTCTATCTATGGTAGTATTCCAGTGAGATAATCTTTTGGGAAGCCTGATCTTAGCGTCAAGTCATAGAGATGTGTTGAGGCTTGTCATTGAATCATTACGAGACATCGTTGGCGTAGCGATTAAACGTATATGAAGACCAATCGAAGACCGACCTTTGTCTTGTTCTAGGGACTGTCGGATGCCTTGTCTGCGTTTTGACAGAATTGGGAGACAGTCGTCGCAAGTCGATTGGAAAAATCGATGGCCCCTTTATTACTGAGATGAATGGCGTCGCGAAAGTCGTCGCTATTTGATGGCGCTGGGATTTGAACGATATGGGCGTTGGGGTACGGGGCCAAGATCTGACGGATGTGCTCCATTCGCGCGTTCATATAGACGGGCGGCTGAGGCTCGGCCGACGGCAGCGTTGGCATCTGAACATAAATCAATGGGATGCGCTCTTGCTCGAGGTGTTTAGCAATTTGGTTGAGATAGTAGTCGTCTGTTTCATCTGGCTGGAACTCATGAAAAAGATGGCGGAATCGATAGTCGTCAGCCATGGGTTTGCTGGGCGCTCGTCGGTTTCGCGAGAGGAAGCCGCGGTTTTCCTCGATAGAGTGTTTGATCTCCGTGTAGAGGGTCGTTTCCGAAGTTTTAAGACCGAGTGCCAAGGAGGCTCTCGCTAAGAGAGTCGGGCTCGGCAGTATGTAGCGTTCAATGAACATCGCGGTTAAGAAGGCGAAACGCGAGTAGGCGACGGACGGATAGCGCTGGTCCTTGGCGGAGTTTACAAACAAGCTATCAGCTTGATCCAAGGTAAATAGAGCGTTTCGCAAGAACAGCTCGCCGAACAGCTTGTAATACTCTTGGTTCCCCGCTGTTGCGACGAGGAGACAGTTGGGGGCGGGATGTGATTTTCGATATCGCACCCACTCGGCCAAGACTGTCATGTGTGTAGCGCCGGGAATCGCCAAAGAGACGGCCTTCTCAAAGGCCAGGGGTGTAATTCCGAACGCGGTGATGGAATCACCCAGTATCAAAGTGCTCGCCGGGGCAGGGTTGGTTGCATAGTAGTCGCGAATGAAGTCGGCTTTCACGTAGCCCTGTTGAAGGTGCGTTTGGCGAATCGTTTTCACGACAATCACCACAAACATTCCAAAATTCAGAATGAGTAGGCCGGTGATGATTATACGCAATCGCTCGCGCATGAGTGTGGTCCTTCCGTGAGGCCGATGTGTGCGGCCTCGGTCGCCGCTCCTGAAATGATTTAGTAGGGAGGAGTAAATGCAATAGCTGCCGCGGAGGGTCATTCCGCCTAGTCTGGCGGTGGGGTGCTCACCTTGACAGGTATTCTAGCGGTCGGGATCATTTTATCTCTGGTGCGCCTTCGCAAGGGATTCGATGCAAGGTTCGATGAAACTACTCAGTCTGAAATCTCTTAGCTTGTTGATCGCGGCGTTTGCGTTGTCGCCCACTTGGGCGGAAGCAAATTCTGAAAAGCAATGGCAAGAGATCCGTTCCGTCTGGTCCGAGTTGGGAAACGCTCGGCAATCTGTCGTTTCCAATCTCCATCTCAAGGTTCCCACTCGAAAGACGCGTCGGGGGAACAGCGGATTTCAATTCCCTCTTGAGGATCAGCTCGGCAAAGCGTGGATATTTAAATCTCAACCCACGCCTGTCGATGGGGCCGTGGCCATCGACAAGATCGCAACGATTGTCGGGGTACCATCGATTCCGGTTTATCCCTATAGGTTGACCCTAAACGGCCACCCGCTGTCCGGCCTCATTCAGTTTGGAACTCCAGGTGCGATGAACCTCCGCACGTTCGCGCTCTCGGAGATTGCGGCGGATGGGATTCTTGATCTTGCGAAACATCATGTCCTTAGCTGGTTGCTGTTGAACCATCAGGTCCACTACAGGCAGTTCATGCTCGGGCGTCGACAGATGGAGGACGGGCTTGCGTACGGGTCGATATTCCGGACCGAGAATTCCGTCGAATGGTACCTGGTGGATCACGATCGCCTGGCGGTGGATTTCAAGAGCCCGTTGCTATGGACTGTCGCTGCTGCGGGCAACGTGAATCTGTTTCGCAATTACATAGGAAAGACAATAGACATCGATCTCTCTAAACTCTTCGTGACTATCGAGCTTCTTAGAACGATGCCGAACGATCTTTTCCTCGAAATATTTGCGCCGATGCAGGCCGCAAATGGTCTCGATGGATACGGCAGTGTTTCGGAATCGAGATTCAAAAAAATGGCGCCGGAATACGGAGTTCCAAAATCCGCGGCTCAAGTTCGCGATGGTCTGCTGAATAGAAAGAAAAATCTCAAGAAGGATTTCATCAAGTTCTATCGAGAGCTTGCTGCGCTTCGTGGTGAAACATGGGTTGAGCCAAAAATAGATTTGGCCATGGCCCTTAAAGAGCGTCATGCCCAGTTGCAGAGTGACCTCGTGAGGTGGCGACAATATTTAGCCGCTTTGGAAAAGAAGGACGGCGGATCCAAGGGCGGCATTCAATCTGTGAGTGTGGTCGCATCAAGTCGGGCCTATGGCGTGATCGCGCAGGCGTTTGGCGAGATTGACGACCTTCCCAAGGCAGGGCGCACGAAAATTTTTGAACGAACACTTGCCGAGCTAAAAGCTCTAGAGAAAGCGGAGACAGATGAGTTTGAGCGAGGGGGCGTGCGCATTGCCGTGTCCGCGCTGGAGCAGTTCATGTCGGCGCATGAAAAGGGTCGCATCGAAAGAAATTGGCCGTTGGCTATGGCGCTGCCGACGCTCTTCACTGGTTCAGTAGGCCAGCCCGAGAAGAAAGGGACTAGCCGATGAAGTTGCATTTTCTGATGGCTGTCGCCGTGGTGGGTGTGCTGGTCGGGTGCGTGGATGCGGTCCACGCCAGTGTCGAGGATGAGCGCAAGCTCTGGTCAGAAATTCGAGAAGCGTGGTCCGATCTAGATGCCAATCGCCAGGCTGTTGCCGCGAGCGTGAGGTTCACGGTCTCGGAAAAACAATTGAAGCGTTCATCTCGGTTCAAGTTCTTGCTGCAAGATCAGCTGAAGAAAACATGGCTGTTCAAAACGGAACTCACTCAGGTTTCGGGCTCAGTTGCAATCGACAACGTTGCAACTCTCGTCGGTATTCCTTCAGTCCCCTATTTCAAACATGAAATCGAAATGAACGATCGAACATTGATTGGCTCTGTTCAGCTATTCATCGAGAACAAGGGAGACTTCGCCAAGATCGCGCCACAAGACATCAGTTCGGCAGGAATGCTCGATGTTGCCGAACATCATGCGCTTGGTTGGTTGATGATGAACCATCACGTCCACGCGGGACAGTTCCTCGTGGCTGACGATGGATCAGGGGGAGCCAGCTACTCAGGCCCCGTATATCGCATCGACAACTCGGTGGAATGGTATTTAATGGGGCAAGATAGGCTGACGATCGACTATTCGAGCCCCGTCCTCTGGCACGCTGGCGGGGTTGGGTATCTCGATATCTTCCGACACTATATTCGCAAGTCCGTTGCGATCGATTTACCGGCTCTGTTCGCGACTATCGAGATTCTGCGCACGATGCCGGACGATCTATTCCTCAGCTTCTTTGCCGCTTTGAAAAATGAGGGTTTTGCGAACTTTTCTGGCATCACCCACAGTCTTTATTCCAAACGTGTTTTGGAGCACATCGCGCCGATCTCGGTTGAGACGTTTGAGGCGCATTTGCTGCGGCGAAAGCGCGATTTAAGAAGCGACTTTGTGAAATTCTACCGTGACCTGAGCAAGCTGCGCGGAGAGAAGTGGGTTGAGCCGAAGGTGGACATAAAGGCTGTTCTGGCAAAACGTCGCGACGAGCTGCGTGCTGAGAGCCGGAAGTGGCGACAAATGGTTGTCGACCTGGAAAGTAAAAAACCGAAATCGTCTCCGAAGTCGCTACATATGATTGCGTCTGAAGCCGCACATCGCGCCGTAAGACTGTCATTGACGGAAATGTATAACTTGCCGAAGGCTGAACGTGTGAAACGGCTCCATGCATCGCTCGAGAGACTGAACGAACTTGAGAAAATGGAAAAGGAACCAAATGAACTTGCTGGCATTCGTGACATGCGGAAAACCTTTGAAAGTTTCGTGAAAAATCATGAGACAGACAGCATGGATGATCTTCTGGATGCCTGGCGTTTTCACATGCGCTTGAATGAAGCGCGAAGGTAGCGGGTTGTGAAATCATTCCGTTTGGGAAATCCGTGGCAGACGTAAATTTGGGCGTACTTGCCGCCATCGCCACGTGTGTTCTGTCGGCGGTTTCACGGATCATTTTGAAGAAGGGTCTTCAGGGAGTTTCTCCTCTGGTCGCGACAGTTGTATCCATGGCGATCGGATTTATCGCTCTTGCCGTGCCTGCCGTTCCCAAGCTAGTCGCGGAAGGGGCGGACATTCGACGCAGCGGCGCGATCTGGTTTCTCTTCATCGGACTCATCGCGCCGCCTGTCGTTCGTGGACTCACATATATCGGAATCTCTCAGGTGGGCGTCGCCCGAACCGATCAAATCCGTTCGGCTCAGCCGCTCTTCGCGATTTTCTTTGCAGCCATGATTCTGGGAGAGCGGCCGAGGGCGCTTTGGTATCTCGCCGCAGGCTTAACTCTGGCCGGTGTCTACTTCTTAGTTCACGAACAGCGGGCGACGAGTTCCGCGACTGGCGTACGAAGCAGAGGTTGGGTGTTCCCGTTTGCTGCGGCCATCATCGCGGGTCTGGTCGTGATCGCGAGAAAGCACGGGACCGAGCTTCTTGTTGACCCGGTGCTCGCGGCCTTTTTCTCGGCGACATCGGGCCTTCTGGTCGGGACTGTTTACCTTCTTTGGACGGGCAAGTGGCGAGAGCTTTTGGCCTCGAAAGCCTCGTTGTCATTGCTGGCGCTTGCGGGGGTACTCACGGCATCGACGGATATTCTTGATATCTACGCGCTGACACAGGCCGATGTTCACATTATCGTTCCGATACTTGGCACAACGCCTCTCTTCGTGACGCTACTCTCGTCACTGTTTCTCAAGGAGGAAGTGATAACGAAGAAAACTTGGATTGCTGCGGTGATGATATTTTTGGGTTTACAGCTGAGCGTTGTTGTTGGTGGATTGTAGGTACGAAGGAAAGAGGTCTCCGATGAACTGGTCGCCGACTCTAGAAGATGTGAAACAGTGGGCGGAGGATGAAGAGATCCTGCGAACTGATACGATTCACCCTTGTGGTTGCGGCATCAAGCTGGATCTTGAAGAGGTGGTGTATCCAGCCTTAAAGGAGGCGCATGGGACCTCCGGCCTAGGTGAGCGCGTGGACTCGGCCGCGGTCGAAGGACGTTTGGTATATCGTGGTCGTGAGATCAACCATTTCGGCGAATCAGACTCGCACACGTCGACAAATTTGAACTCCGTACAGCAAGCGCATGGTCGTGTCGTCGCGGGTTTGGTTTCTCTAGATCGCCTATTCTACGTCGATCCAAATGCGTCAAAACAACTCTTCGGAAAAGCTCTGTCGGTGATGCAGAAGAGAATGAGCGAATCTTCCATCCAATTCACCAAGGCCCATACGATCGAGGCGGGCGGAAACTTTGTTCTGTTCGACCACTTCGACGTGGATGCGGCATCGCCTTCGGTTTTCACCTACGTGAATCACGACACGATCGTGACGGCGGACTCGTTGCTTTCGCCGCAGTCGCGATTGTCGGTCACGATCAGTCTTTGTAACGCGTTGAATGATCTTATCGTGGCCGGCGCCCATCGCGAACTTCGCGTTATTCCGGTCGTTGGTGGGTCGACTCAGCAACGCGAAAAGATGTTGTTTGAAATGAAACGAGTCGTTCAGATGTATCGGGACGGCGGTGTCGACATAGAAGTCCTCGATCGACCCGAAGAACAGATATCTTCGATTCCAATGGTTGGAGCGACAGTCGTCGGAACGTCAGATAAGCGCGCGACCAGTTTCTCTGGCCTACAGTCGGGAGACGTCATTCTCGTCAGCCGCAAAGTGGGTGATCTTTCGATTCTTGCGCAGCACCGAAGCTTGTGGCTGGAGGGGAAGGAATTGCCTCCGACGCTTCGACAACTGCGACTCGAGGTTTTGTCGCGAATGGCGACGCCACAATTTGAAATCGGCGAGTTGGTACATCGTCATTTGGGAAGAGGGCTGACATTTGTGACGGATCTCAGTGGTCCGGGCCTGTCGGTTCTCTATGAGGCCGCATGCGCAAGCGGCGTCGATGTCTTGATCGATGACATCTCCTTTCATGATGAGTCATACCTGCACCACTACCGGCGCAACCACACATCGGGCACAAACGGGCCGATCCTCTTTGCTTGTCGCCCAGAGAGAGTGGACGAAATCGAAGCGGACTTGCGAAGCGTGGGCTGTCACGAAGTATGGCGTCTTGGAAGCGTGAAGGGGCAATCCTCTCAGCCCACGATGATCTTGGACCCCTCTCTACGGCGCTTTAGTCACGAGCAGAATCCGCGCTGGGATATGTTCTCACCGGAAGTTCACTTTTCAGGTTCTGGCGGTGCAGTGAGGCGTCGAATCCCGATTTTCGGGAGACATCGTTTCCGTGAGGAAGGGGTATGAGTATGGCCCGTTGGCGAAGCCCACAATTTGTACTCTCAATCACACTGTTGGCGGTTTTGCTCGCGACTTTGATTTTTACCATTGAGTGGCGATACAAGGTTTCGTACTCGGTGCCATCGGAGCTGACGACAAATGACAAAGGGTTTCGGTTTCGTATGGACAACCGAACATGCAGGAACTCCAAGGATGTGCCAGGGTATTCGCGCGGTTTTTTGGGTGAGTGTGGTGTTCTAGAAGGTGCTCAGCTGCGCCGATTCAAGATCCAATCGAAGGGCATGATTAGCGGCGTGGTTCGTGAGGCCTCGCTCGCGACACCGTTCATTGAATGGCTATCGGCACAAATGTCCCGATGGGAGAATGTAAAGATCATTTCTGGCAGTCTTTGGGACTCGGAATTTCAACGATCCTCTCTAGAGAACGTTGTATTTGAAGGTGTGGATCTCCGAGGAGTTTCTTTTCGAGACGCCTCTCTTACAAACGTGACCTTTCGCGACTGCAAAATGTTGGATATGTCCTTTCGGCGAGCTCAGCTCAAGAACGTCAAGTTCGAGCGAACCAGTTGCCGGTTCTGTGATTTCGTCGGAACCAAGATGGGCAGTGCGACCTTGGACACCCCGTTCGAGAGTGCCGGCTTCTCTTTCGAGACGGAGTTGCCGTTTCCCTACGAACAGGTCGGCAAATATGGGTTCGTGCTGCGCGATTAACCGTGTGAATGGGCAAGGGTGGGTCGAAACATGAAAATCCGAAGCCTTGCATTGTTCCTGGTATTGGCGGCGAAAACCTATCCGACAGAGGCGACGGCTAGCGCCGATGTCTTTTTTGGGAAATACCAGACGGAACTCTCCACGGACAAGAGACCGGAAGCCTCTTGCCTTCGCGATGAACTGGAAGTGTTCTCGCTTGAAAAGATCTTTCAGGAAGAGCTTCAATCTCTTCTGAGTTCCGCGGCGGCATCCAAGAAGAAAGCCTTCGCTTCAGCGGTTCCTGTCAAAGGCTACAAGCCAACAAAGAAGCCGCTTCGTCAGATTGATTCGATCGTCGAGTGGCAGTGGGACAAAGAAGGTAGCGATACGATCGCCAACAATGTGAAACGATTTAAGAGTATTGAGTACGTCGACTTCAAAATTTTCGACTACGAAATCTCAAGCGCCCATCTCTTATTGCGTGCAAGATTGGATATAAGAGGTCTTTCCAAGGAATCGCGTAAAGTCCAGGATAGGATGAAGATCCTATTTATTCTCAACAAGAAGGACGGTGAGTGGGCGATTGCCAGTTCAAAGATTATTTCAGGCGCGACGCTCGAACAAACTAAGTCGCCAGCCTTTGTCGATGTATCCAAAAGTACCAAACCAGGCACAGCTGTTGTGGATCACGCCGAAAGAGCTTTCATACGCGACGGTGCGAAGCTGAGATCCGATCTGTCGTTGGCCATTGACCGATCATTGAGTGGCTCCGCAGAACGTCTTGTGTTGGCCGAGGATGGCGTTCTGTATTCTCGCCCGAAAGCGGAAGGCGACGCGGCGAAGAGGCAGGAAGCGATTTTTTCGGATGTTCAATTTCAATACGGAATGAGTTTGATCGGGGCCGATATAGACAATGACGGTCTTTTTGATTTCGCGCTGACCAACACAAATCTAAGCGAGTTTGCGCGGGTGAACTGGTCTTGTGCGCGTGTACATAAGAAGCGGGTCTTTTTAAAGAACGACAAGGGGCTGACGATCGCTCAATCCAAATCGAAAGATCGTACGGCGAAACTGATCGAGTTCGATAAAAAAAGGTTTGATGATCCCGGCGAATCCTTGGGTGGTGCGACTTTTATCGATTACAACAATGACGGATGGGTCGATCTGTATGTTGTCAACGGGCTGTGGTCATCCGATCGCAGTAAGCCGGACTCCGCCTCGTTATTTGCGATCGCGACATTTTTATCTGGGACATCCATCGGCCAAAATATTTCCGCGTCAGACAGCCTGAAGTACTTCGGATTTTTGAAGAACCAAGCGAACTACGGCGGTCTCGCCGGCTTTCAGCGAAATCGACTCTACAGAAACAATCGTGACGGAACCTTTACCGATGTGGCGTATCTTGAGGGCGTGGACTCAGAGGCTGACGGCTACGGCGTCATGCAGTTTGATTACGACTCAGATGGAGCAGTGGATTTGGTTCTTACCAACGCCGCCACGGTTTCTCCGCAGAGTGCATATCCGCGAGTACAAGTTTTCAAAAACGCAACCACCAGGAAGTCGGTTGGTCTGACATTTGAGTCGGGTGAGCACTCCCTCGAAGGTCTGACGGTTCGCGCCTCTGTTGGAAGCTGGCAGCAAGTTGCTGTTTTGCCAACGGCGGCCGAGGCCGGAAAACGGCCGGTGATTCACTTTGGACTAGGGGTTCACGACCAGATTGATTTGGTCGAGGTCTTCTGGCCGTCCGGAAAAAAAGAAGGACTTCGGGCTCTCAAATCGGGTTATCATCATCTTGTTGAAGGCACCAAGAAGTAGTCTCATTATTGCGGCATTTCTCCTGTCATTCGTCTCGCATCCAGCGGCCAGCGAAGACATGCGCAACCTTGGTTTATCGTGGAGTGAAAGAGAAGATAACAAGAAGGATCAAGCCCGAGAGTTTTCGGTATTTTCGGACAACTTCCGTCTTGTCGACCAAAGGGGAGTCTCCCATTCCTTGTTTGAATATCAAAACAAGCGATTGATCGTGTTGGTGCCGGATTTAGAGAATTGCAAGGCCTCACAATGGATCGGCTCGATCATTGGTGACGTGAACGTTCCCGACGATGTTCAGGTTTTGTTTCTGAGTCCAACAATTAGACGCGACGAGAGTAGGCGTGACGAGACTGACCCACCAAAGCGGACTATTTTAAACGACTATGCTCAGTTTGTGTTGAAGCAATACGGCCTGAAGTCTTCCACCGACATTGTGTTTCTCGAAAAGAACGGGCGCAAATTTACCGCGCGCGAATCTGTTGGGAACGCGGTCGAGGCACTGTTTGATGAGGGAGCCTCTTCGAGCTTCGTGAAGCGCGCGTTGTACCCGAGCCTGTATAGCGCGGCCGCGTATCTCGGCGGAAAGTTCGAGCATTGCTCAAATGCGTACGATGATGAAGCCATCGTTCTGGACTCAAAGCTTGCGGCGTCGGTATTCAATAATTGTATTGCTTGTCATAAGATGTCGGAGACCTCAAATATCTTTCACTCCGCAAATGACTTCAGAACTTGGAGA
>CAKQVW010000075.1 GCA_934277865.1 uncultured Pseudobdellovibrionaceae bacterium
AATTTAGAACAGGTAGCGCGCGCCAAGCATGGCGCCCGAAATCTTCACGCCGGACGTCGTCTTCCCGCCCTGTCCGTTGTCGCCCGCGATTTCCATTTCTAGCTGGCGCCAGCGAGCATCAAACGCGACTTGTGGAGTAAACTGAAACGAAGCACCAAACTGAAAGCCAAGTTTCCCTTTGATCGAGGCCCCGACGGGTGCATTCGAAAACGAAGGGAAGTTGAAGTTCATGCCGCCCATCAATTTGAATTTTGGCGAAACTTTCGCGGTGACTTCGCCGTAGCCCACCCACTCGCTGACTTTTAAACCATTGGCGTTTTTCACTTCGCGAGCGAAGTCATATGATCCACCAACTTGCAGAGCCAAACCTGGGTTGAATTGATCAAACTCATAGTTCGCACCAACTAGGAAGGTGCGCTCGGATTCCACTTTCGGACTCCCACTGACTTCAAACTGATCAGCCGTATCAAGCATCCCAAAAAGGCTTAAATGACCACGAATGGCTGCCGGCAAAGTCGTGCCCCCGCCAAGAGTCGAACCGATTGTGGCATCATTGTTTTTCGAAGCCGCCTTCGGAGCCGGCTTGGGCGCCGCCATGGAAACAGCGGGCAAAAGAACCAACAGGCTCACGAAGCCCAAGACAGATGTACGCATAGAGTTAAACATTGTTATAGCCCCCTTTGGACCTCTGCTTCTATGCGAGTCCGCACCGAGAAGGCAATCCCCTTGAGCTTTCTTGCACGGCAGGTTGCTCAATAAACAGGCTTCTTGCCCACCCACCGTCAGCCACCCTAAAAAAAGCTGACCGTTCGGACCAGAAGTGCCAACGTGGTGGCGATGTTTCCTGGTCGCGCCAAAATCGTATCACTGATCATCTCCGCCAATCTTGCGATCTTCGCACTTTGGTTCTCGGCCTCTTTGGGCTACATGGACCCGGAGTTTCTTGAACAAAACTTCCTCGTAAGCTGGACAGCAATTTCCGAGGGACGCTGGTGGACACTGCTCACCTCGGCGTTTTCGCACATCCTCACCTTTCATATCTTCCTCAACATGTATGCGCTGATGGGATTTGGTCCGATCATCGAAGCCACGTTGGGATCGATGCGCTTTTTGCGGTTTTATCTGTTGGCCAGTGTGATCTCCTCGGCCGCACACGCCGTCGTGTCCGCCAAACTGGTCGGCAATCCCGACCTTCCCGCGCTGGGAGCCTCTGGAGCTGTCTCGGGCGTGATTTTGTTATTCTCGCTTCTTTATCCGAAGCAAAAGATTCTGATCATGGGACTTATCCCGGTGCCGGCATTTTTCGGTTCGATCCTCATCATCGGTCTCGACCTCTGGGGCCTTTGGGCACAAGCCGGCGGCGGCGGACTTCCAATTGGTCACGGCGCGCACTTAGGCGGCGCCTTCACCGGCGCGGCCTACTACCTTTTGATCCTACGCCCTCAAATCCGGCGCCACCTTGCAGAGCGCGCCGCATTTGAGGCCCTAGCTGTTCCAGTAGCCTTTGCGGACGAGGAACCACATCGTCAGAACGGCGGAGAGGATCATGACCGCGATCGCCACGGCCAATAAACCAGGCTGGTGAAACGGAATGATCTGAAAGTTCATGCCCCAAAACGACGACCAGAAAGTCAGCGGCACCGAGATACTCGCCAACAACGAAAGCTTCTTGATCTGTCCATTGGTTCGGTTCGCCTGAAGCCCCCAGTAGAGGTCAATCGTGGTGGCGATCTGCGCTCGATACAGCGAAATCGTGCGATCGATGCGGTGGCAGTGGTCGTGAAGATCGCGAAGTTTCCATGCGAGATCTCCAGACGGCTGACTGAGATTGATGATCTGTTCGGAAACAGACGTGAGATGTCCAATCGAGAAATCAATCTCGTTTAAATGTCGCTTGAGAGCGATCAAGTCTTGCGGATGAAGGTCCTTTAAAAAAATGTCTTCTTCGAATTCATCGACAGCCTTCGTGATGTTGCGCAGCTCTTGCCAGGTGATGTCCGTCGCACGATCCAGCGCCTGATACAGGGCGTGCCAGACGTCCCGATGATTCGGAGTGAGTTTTAAAAACTCGGTCCAGGTCTGCCCCGTCGGAGTCGCTTGGTGCGGAACCATCACCAAAGCGTCGGGAAAGATCAAAAACTGAAGCTCATAGATTTCATCCTTGGCGAGCATGAACCAAACCAAGAGCTGTTGGCTTTCATAGTCATCCAACTTGGCCCGCTGATCGCGATGCTGACAGTCTTCCAGCGCCAGCGGATGAACGGATAGTTCGGCCGCGATTTTTGCCAAGGCTGTAGAATCCGTGCTGAGTACTTCGAGACAGGTGACCATCTCTTACCTCCCGAATCCCAATGCTGACCGCGGTGAGTAGGTATAGGCAACAACAATACTGGCTTCCGCGACATTTCGACTCGAACGAAATGCGCCAAGCCCTACCGTCAGCCGGCTGATGGCGGCCTGGTATAAGTCGATGGCCGCAAAACCGTAAGCGGCGCTCTTAAACTGATTCAATTCGTGAAACTCGTTGTGCTGAACCAAAACACCCAACGCGAGCCCCTTAAACAAACCACCGAGGTTTTTGCCGATGGCCACGTTCAAGTAGTCCCCACGATCTCCTCCGGGAGCCAAAATGACGGCACTTGCCAGTTCGTAAACCGGAAAGCTACGTGAGGCGTCACCATCAAAAAAGGTTCGAGTAAAACGAATCGAGGCAAAGAAGTCCGCATAACCAAGAAACGTCTGTGCACTGACATCTGTGTAAGGAAGCGCACCTTGGCACTCTAAGACATCGCAATTTTGGTTTTTTGTATCGTGAAATCGACGACCATACGCTCGTCGCACATCGATCCCGAAAATCGAGACCGGGAAAATCTCCATGCCGACTTTCGTTTCGAAGACCGAGGGCGAGGCCACGCCGATCACATAAGGTCGAACGAATCCATACCACGGTGTCGAAACGTCTCCCCATACTTTCTGGCTGTAACCCATCGATGGATTCACCGAAAGGCCCGGAGCATACGTGCGAAACAGCGTCGTGACACCGTAGTCAACCTGCGCCGATGCCGAGCTCAAACCAAGCAGGAAAACGATCGTCGAAACAAGGCCTTTCATAGAATTCCCTTCGGCTATCTTCTTACGATAGCCGAGGGGATTCCGGTACGATTCTTCTTTTAAGACAACGAAAAATGGCTATGATTGTTTAATGGCAAAAAACAAACATGACCAAACCCTCACCACGCGTGGCATCTATGAGTTCGAAGACCCATCAGGCACGATGCTCGCCGCTAAAGTGCCATATGTCGGTTCGGCCGATCTCTACGATGGAACGATCGTAGTTGTTCGCCCCAATCAACACGCCATCTTCGTTCAAAAAGGTCAGATCGCGGACGATCTGCCGCCCGGCACCCACAGCTTGAAGTCGGAGAACATCCCGATTTTGACTCGCCTGATGAATATCCGGCTGGGTTTCAAAAGTCCGATTCGCTCGGAGCTTTGGTTCTTTGCACGACAAATCATGACTGGGCGTCGATGGGGCACCACAAACCCCGTGTTATGGGTTCCAAAAGGAAGATCCAGCGCAATACCTGTTCGTGCATTCGGTCAGTTTTCGTTGCGGCTTCGAGATCCGATTCGGTTTTACAAAGCTCTAGTCGGATCCCGAGCCAGTTTTGACATCACGGACCTCGAGGCGTTTGTTCAAGGACAAATTCTCGAGATCTTGCCGGTCGCACTTGGGCACGTCGATGACATTCAAACCCTTTCCACGAGGCAAGACGATGTTTCCAAACTGATCGAACGACTGCTTCGGGACAAGCTCGACCACTCAGGCGTCGATGTGTTGGATCTCCAGGTGATCTCCGTCACGCCAGGAAACGAATATCTGCGAGCTCTCGAAACAAAGGCCGCAATGGAGGAAATTGGCGATCCTCGGGCTCTGTTGATGTATCAAGCGGCTCAGAGTCTACGCGAAGGATCCGGTGCGGCAGTTAGCGGCACTCAACAAAATCAACTTGGAACGCTCATGACTCTCATGCTTGGAAAACACATGCTCCCTAGCAAGACGGAACCTCATCCCATCAATTCACCGACGCCCCTCTCTACGACGAAGGCCGCGAGATACTGTGGGAGCTGCGGATCCGGAGCAAATGCCGATCAAAAATTCTGTGGTGCGTGCGGGGTAAAACTATGAGCTTTGATACGATCTGTGCCAATTGTGGCGCACCCTCTGGTCCCTCTGTCGGCGTCTGTCCCTACTGCAAATCTGTGACTATCGACTCAAAACGGACTCCTGCATCCACAACCCTCACCGCCATCCGAACCGCCTACAACGAGGGCGACCTCGCACGAGCCCTGGAAATGGCAATTGCAGCCGAGAAAAAAGATCTGGAAAAACACCATGGCAACGAGCAGGCTGGCCTTCATGCCAATGCCAACTTTATTTTGCTGTATGCCAAGATTCTCTTCGAAGCCGAAGCGCCATCAAGTCGCCTCAAATCTTTTTTGGCGAGAGCTGCGCTTCTGCATCCGGATATTCCGGAGATCAACGAATGGCTTGAGCTAACTCTCGCCAAAGGGCAACTTCAACGCGGACGAGACGACGTTGGCGAGACGACTCTGAAAAACATTTTGCGGCGCTCACCGCGCAATGGTCACGCCGCATTCTGCCTCGGATCACATCTTTACTGGGAAGAGAAGTCGTCCTCAGAAGCGCTCCCATATTTGGAAATCTCAGTTCGCGAGTGTCCCAACTTCCTCCGCGCTCATGCGTGTTTGGCGCACGCTTACGCGAAGATTGGTGCCATTCCGCAGGCCAAAGCCCTGTTAAGAAAATGCGTCGCTCTTGAAAGAAACCAAAATATGAAAGCGTTTTTTAAATCCGAGCTCGAAAAACTTTCGCAGATGATCTAGGCGAGGTGGCGATTTTTACCGGCTGCCCGAACGCCTGTACGTGGCGCGAACTTCGGCCAACGCCTCGGGAAGACTGGCTAAGAGATCTGTCGCCATGAGGCTCAGGTGGTCACGACCCGACTCGACCCAGCGATCGGCCAACCAACCATGAAGCCACACACCTAGTCTTGCGGCTTCTAGTGGACTCACCTTCTGCGCCAACAGTCCCGCAATGATGCCGGTGAGAACATCACCTGTGCCGGCCTTTGCCAACGCCGCATTTCCGCTGGTGTTTTTAAAAAGCAAACAGGCTCCAGCGGGCCGTCGGCCGACAGCAGGCGCCGCAATCAAGGTGCCGTGCCCTTTCAGCACAACGATACAGCCAAATCGGCGTTGGGCGTCGCGAATCGCTCGCGCGCGGTCTTCATCCACTTTTTTGACGGACCACTTTAGCAGCCGAGCAAGTTCTCCCGAGTGCGGTGTGAGAATCCAATGTGAAGGAAGTGGGGCGCGACCAAGTGCACTCAAACCGTCGGCATCGACAACAACCGCAATCTCACTGTGGGCTTTAAGTGTCTTCAGGATTTTTTTCGCTTTCGCCTGGGCCGCAGGCGCTTTTCCGATTCCAGGCCCAATTGCAACCGCGCGCGGCTGAAACTCCGAGAGTGTCTTCACAGTTGCTGGAAGTGCGATGAAGTCCGGGGCCTTTAACCACAAGGTTGTTGTTTGCTGAGTTCCACCAAGTGGGGAAAGCCCCACATAACCAGCGCCCACGCGTGCTGCCGCCGTGCTCGCAAGAACTGCAGCTCCTGGAAACCGACCACTTCCCGCAATCACCCAGAGGCGTCCCCCGTGCGACTTGTTCGAACCGACAGCTCGTTTCGGCAAGTGCCGCACAAGTTCCCAAATCTGCCGACTCGCCATAAAAACATCTCCCACAGGTTTTGGTAAGACATTAATCCGCTCGCCGCAAAAAGGGAACTCTGCTCAAGCACGACTTTGTGCTCACGGGCGATGTGAGGCCGAACACAAACTGGTCGAGGCGCAGATGAAAAACCTGAACTGACCTCGATTGGCTGTTGATTTGATTTCGAGAACTTGATCTGAATAGGAGATATGAAGATATCTCCTATTCTTATTTCGGCAGCCTCGAAAGCTCTGGGTTCGATATTTGCTCTCGTGCTCTCTCTCTCCACCGCTTCGGCGAAAGCTCCCGACTATCAAGATGGCGACCTGATTTTTCATCAAAGCCAATCCATGCAAGCGAAAGCGATCTTGGAAGCCACAGGTTCCGCATGGAGCCACGTCGGCATTTTGTTCCAAGAAGGTGGCAAGTGGTATGTCGCAGAAGCCGTGCAACCGGTGCGAGTGACATCGCTTTCTTCATTTTTAAAACGTGGCAAAGGTGGACATTATCGCACCTATCGACTGCCAGGCCTTCAGGCGATTCACAAACAAGCCATTCGAACTTTCGTGGAATCCAAAGTCGGCACGGTTTACGATCTCTACTTCGAGTGGTCAGATGATTTGCTTTACTGCTCGGAGCTCGTCTACAAGGCCTTCTTATATGCCACCGGGACTGAACTGGGGACTGTTCAAAAATTTCGCGATCTGAAACTCGATGGCCCCTTCGTGAAAGAACTCATTCGCCGCCGCATCCAAGACACCGGCCGCCAACTCAACCTCGACGAGCCGGTTGTCACCCCGATCAGCCAACTCCTAGATACCGATCTCAAACTCGTGATTCGTACCGGCCCTTGAGTCCCCGTCTCACTTTGAGACGTGAATGAGGAATAGGCGGTTTCAGCAAATCGTCAAACATCTGAACGCGTCAGCGACTTGCTCCCTCATCCAAATCCTTCGCAAGCGGCATAAAACATGAACCTCTTTGCACGCGTATCAAGGGTTGGCTTCCGCGAAACACTTTGAGGGGTTCAGAATGAAACGTCAGACTTGGTTCGTTCTACTCATGACGCTCATCCTAATTGGTGGCTATCAAAACTGCTCAAACTCCATGTCGTTTGATGCGGAGAACTCGTCTTTTGGAAAGTCTGAAACGCCGATCGCAGATGGTGGCTCGGCAGGTGGTGACGCCGACCCGGCCGCTCCCGTACAAGATGGCGACAACGACGACGACTCCGATATCGACTACGATCACGACGGCAAAAAAATCGCCTTCAGCTGCTCGACAGGAGCGAAGTTTGGGTGGGACGAAGCCACTCTCTCAAATGCGGAAGACCTGAATCTCAATGACGCCCGCTCAATTCTCTTTCGCTACAACCGTCCGGTTCGGAACGTGAGCGTGAACAACGTGCGTGGCTCCTTGGTGATCAAAAACGCCCTCCGCACGCTGAAGTACGACGGTGTCCGCGCCCCCGTTTCCTATTTGCGTTCACGCACCACGGACCGAGTTTCTGATGTTGAGGCTGGTATCAGCTCAACCGCTTCGATCCAACTTGCAGAGCTTTTGAAAGTCCGCGCCGCTTACATCTGCGCCAGCGGATCCGAAATCGGAAAGATCGACGATCTCCAAGGCCTCAACATGAAATTTCGAGGTCGCCAAGCCACAAGCTCTCAGGCCAAAGCCAAAGCAGAAAAGATCTCACGCATAAGAGCCGCTTTTGCCTCCGTTCACAGTCTCGACACCGTCCTGATTGAAGACGTTGAGGGCGAGTTGATCATTCGAAACTCAAAGATCGATCGCATTGAGGGCCTCAAAGGCGGATTGACCTTGATCAACTCGACGGTCGGCACATTAAAAGATGCAGAAGGCGTTCTTCGTCTGAAAAACTCCCAGATCGATCGCGAAGAGGCGACGAATCTGCGCCGGGTGAATTTGCGCTAGGGACAAATGTCCACCGCAAGCGCTCGATTGAAAACGCGAATGTCTTCAACGGAGGTTCGCGTTTTTGTTTTTTGACGCTTGAAGGAATGCTTTCTAACTATCTAACTCCCTTCATGATTTCCATCCTTCTTCAGCTGGTGTCATTTGTGACCCGAAACACGCTGGTACATCGGTTGCTCAAGGCCTTTCCCATCACCGCCTCACTCAATAGAGGTCTCAGGTGAACTAGGGGGAAAAGTGAAAGTCAGTTCATTGAAGTCTCGTATCGCGTTGTCTGTTTTGAGTTGTTTGGCCTCGCTTGCTGCGGCAGTGGGTGCACCACAAACGGCGTCCGCAAGTATCGGTATCACGCTGGGAATGCCGGGTTATGGTGGCACGGGTTGTCCTGCAAACTCCGCCAGCATCACGCTGTCGCCCGATCAATCTTCACTCTCCATTCTCTTCGACCAATACGTGGTGGAAGCCGGAAACGGACGGCAGTTTGATCGCAAATCTTGTAACATCGCGATCCCGGTTCGCGTTCCAAATGGCTACTCGATCTCGGTCTTTCAAGTCGACTATCGCGGCTTCAACTCGCTTCCATCGGGAGCGCGTGCGACCTTTAACGTCGATTACTTCTTTGCCGGAGGACGCGGCGTGCGCCAGTCGAAATCCTTCTTCGGCCCATCAGCGAATCTCTACGAGCTCACCGACCACTTGACTGCAGAAGCTGTCGTTTGGAGCGCTTGCGGAGCCGATACAAACCTTCGCGTGAACACAAACATGTTTGTGCAGACCAATCGTCGTGGCGAACTCGCTATGTCGACTGTTGACTCAGCAGACGTAACCGCCGGCCTTGTGTACCACATCGCATGGCGCCGTTGCCGCTAAGGCTGATCATGAAAACTCGTCGGCGAAAAAACTTGCGCCGACGAGTTCTCGTTCGGATTGTCCACCGTCTCACCCGCCACCTCGTAGAGTCCACTCCTCACCCGAACCATCCGGAGGACCCCGTGTTCTTTCCACTCTTAAAACTGGTGCTCGTTTCCAGCTCTCTGATCGCTGTCGTTGGTCCTGAATTCGCGCAGGCGCAAGACGACACCGGAAACTTTGTCGTCGGCGACATCGGAGCTCCACCCAATTCCGATTCCGAGTCGGTGCCGGGCCTGCGTATGCATCAGCCGCAGTATGCCGGAACAGGCTGTCCCAGCGGAACCGCAAGCGCGATTCTCTCGCCAGATGGGCGAACGCTCTCTGTCCTTTTTGATTCCTATGTCGCGGAGGCCGGCCATCACGTCGGAACACTTCGTGATGCCAAAGGCTGCCAAGTTAATATTCCGTTTTCGGTCCCGTCCGGTTATGCCGTGCAAGTCGTGAAGATGGACTACCGCGGATTCATCAGTCTCCCGAACGGATCTCGGTCCACCTTTGGAGCTGGCTTTCGGTTTCTCGAAGTCAATGGTCGCGAAACAGGCGCACGCCGCGTGCTTCGCTCAAACGTCATGCTTGGACCAAAAACCGAAAACTTCACACTGACAAGTTTGGTTCCGGCAGTTTCGTTCTCGCCTTGCGGAAAAGATTTTGTCCTCGCAGCCGAATCTCATCTCAATGTTCAAAGCAATCGCTCGGGCGAACAGGCCGTGTCCACCGTCGATTCGCTTGATGCCGTGCAGACTCCGGTGGTTTACTCGCTTCGTTGGACACGTTGCGAAGCTGGTCGCAACCCAGGCCGAGTCGAACCACCGACAAGGCCGGTTCGTCCAATGCCTCCAACCCGTCCCGTTCGTCCTACTCCGCCAAGGTTCGGTCGATGATCTTCGAGAGCGCGCTCACCCATGACGGGTGAGCGTTCAGGCAGGAAACACGCGAAAACTCTTTCCCACCGGCCTCCAAAAACTGGTGCCGAGCGCGGTCTCCGATTTCTTCGATCGTCTCGAGACAATCGGCAACAAAACTCGGCGTGAGAACTATCAAATGTTCCACACCTTGCTCGGCCAGCCTCGTGATTTCGTCGTCGGTATAGGGACGAATCCATGGCGTGCGCCCGAGTCGCGACTGAAAACACATCGAATACATCCCGTCATGCAGGTCCACACCGCGAACACGAAGTGCTTCGACAATCTTCTTGGTCGTCGCCAACGACTGCGCCCGATAACAGACCTGAAGGCATGGAAGATTCTCTGCGACCGCCTTCTCACAGCAGGCATATTTCCGATGGCGGCTTGATTCTCGATCCGGCGTTCCGCCGTCCAAACAAACTTGGCCTCCGCCACCCAGTCTTGCTTCCGCCTTCACCAGATGGCGCTCCGGAAGTCCATGATAGCTAAACAAGACGTGCGTCTTTTTAGTTCTATTCCACTTGCTTTTAAGCTCTTCGCCAAGCAGCTCTGCCCAGGCCTCGGCATGCCCCGGGTCAGCAAAAAATTCGCGCACAATGCGAAGCTCTGGCTTCCAATTCATTTCCTGAAGAGCCTGTTCGGTCATCTCGATGGTCGAACGTGTCGAGCTTTCCGCGTATTGCGGATAAAGCGGCACCACCACAAGCTTGGTCACCCCTTGGCTGCGAAGTTTCTCTAAGCC
>CAKQVW010000076.1 GCA_934277865.1 uncultured Pseudobdellovibrionaceae bacterium
ATCTCGCGACTCGTCACCTGTCCGATTGCAATGGGAGCGCTTCGACGCGATCCCAGCTCTTGGGCTGACGATGCCAACTACTACCATTCCAACGGCTACCGCCCGGTGCTCAGCGGTGGCCTACACAATCTCAGCCTTCTCGAAGCGGGCATCCGACACGCAATTGATTTTCGCCCACAAATTCGCTTCGCGCTTTTCACCCACTGGTCGGAATTGGTTCGAAACGAAATACCAGACAACATTCGCGAACATCTTGACGATATCTACGTGGCCGTTGACTCGATGCCCTCGGCCGCCGAGGCCCAAGCCATACGATCGCGCTACCGGCCGCGCTGGGTTCTCATCCCACGGCTTGGGCTCGAATGGAAAAAGTTGATCACCGAGTGCCTGCTCCCGAACAAACGAGGTACCATCACCTTACTTGCGCCCGATCAAAACTCGCCAGACGGGCCGTTTATTTCATGCGACGAAATCCTACTGAATATTCAAGAGCTGCAGATCGACCACCCGCTCATTGAGATTCGTCCTGCACAACACGAATGGTTCATACCAGCCGAGCTAAAGCCTTGGCGATTGCATGCTCGCGATCGCCGCTCTGTTCAGCTTGTGCTGGGAGGGCCCGATCGGTCCGCATTTACATCTGCCGGAGTCTCGACCGTGAGCTTCATCGTCCCATTTCACTGGAAGGGAGACGACACTGCACTGGTTCATCTACGGAAAAATCTCGAGTCCTGCTTAAGAACCACCGATCAGATTTATTCAATGACGGAATCCATCAGCACAGAGTTTATCGTCGTGCTGGATCGCGCGCCGGCGGTTTCCGAACTACCCGTGGACGAATTTGTACATTCACTAGACTCACGAATTGCACAGGGCCTCACCTGGCTGGAGGCGCCGCGATTCACGATGGCATCGGACTGGCGAGCTGGATGGATTCGCAACGTCGGAGCCGAATATTCGCGAGCTGCATCGGGTAGCTACCTTGTTTTTCTCGACGCTGATTGCGAAATCGCGGACACCCGGCAAGTCGCAGCGGAAATCGTCGACGCCAGGAACGGGTTGATGTTCACCAGTGTAGTCGACCTCACCCAGAAAAACCTCTCCAGCCAAGAGACTGCACCCTTTCAAGTGTGCAGCTCACGTTTGCTCATCATTCGCCGTTCCCTGTTTGAAAATCTTGGCGGGTTTTCTGAGGCATTCGAAGAATACGGCTGCGAAGACAACTTTCTCGTCTGGCAGGCCTCCGAGTTCATTCGGCGAGGTCTGCCATTGATGATGGCCGCCCTGCCCCTTCAAGCGACACGCCATCTTCGAGATCTCGTGGAAGAAGACGATTTGCTCGAAAAGATGATCCGTCTGCGGCGATCCGCCACACTTTGCTACCGCATGTCGCTGGATCCCAGGGTGCATAGACACTTTTTTGTCAGTCTCGGGCGAACGGACGCATCAAAAGACCTCTACTTGCGATTCCTGCTGAAACGATTCGCTACCAAAATCAGCCTGCGCTGGTTTCTTGGGCCTGCTGTTTTTCTTCTCACCGTGCTTCAAACTCAAGATCTAGGTCGCTATTTGCGAGGCATATGGGACTCGTTCATTTGGCTGATTCGAGCCCCGCTACTAAGAATTTCCTCGCAAGCTTGGCGCATCGCTATGCTCAAACATGGCTGGCGCGAACACGCCTGGAAAGTTCCTCAAGCAGCATTATGGCCAGTTCGTCAGTTGCGAACAGCCCTGGGGGCCACAAAGGTTGCCGCTGAGAAACAGCTGATCTCAGCCAAGTCCTCAAAATGGGGATGGAAACTCATTGGCTGGCGAATCAAGCTAGCCTGGATTCGTTTCTGGGGAATAGCTCGACGAGTTTCCGTACTCACCGTGGCAACTTTGAACAAATATTTCACCCATCCGCTTGTTCATTTTCTTCGACAGATTCCCTGGCTTCTCAAGGTCGGCAGCCAACGCACGATTGGCCTCTCAAAAAAAGTCGGCGGCGAACTGCTATTCAAACCTTTTGTAGAATGGGTGGCTGTCCCTGTTTGGCGCGCGCTGGTATTTCCCTATCACTTTGCCCGTCGACATGGATGGAAACTGAAACAAGCCATCACCTTTCCGTTCAGGTGGTCGGTTTCAAATTTCTGGCGACTAAAAGTTTTTGGAATTTGGTTGTGGGGCCGATGCTGTTGGCTTTGGGGCCAACGCTGGCGAGTTCCTGTCCTTTGGGGCCGAATCTGGGCACGACTCTGGTTCATCCCGGTCGGGTTCGATCGCATCCGAAGCAAGCTTGGTCTTTCGAACAAGAAAGGTGAGCACGAATGAGCGCTGAACGAAACTCAGAACGCCAGGCGGAGCGCCCCCTGGTCAGTGTCATCATCCCGACAACCGGCAACAGTCCTCATTTGAAAGCCCTTTTAGAGCGCTTGCGCCAGCAGACGTTTCGTTCTGATCTCAGCGCGAATCGGCCGCCGTTTGAGGTTTTGTTGATCGCAAATATTCCGCGGCAAGATCTTCGAAACCTCATGGCCTCGATCGACCGAACGGCGTCGGTGAAATTCGAGTACCTGGAAACAGGTAAGATGGGCGTCAACCTCGCCCGCAACAAAGGACTGGAGCGCGCAACTGGCAACGTCGCTCTGTTTCTCGACGATGACGCCATACTGGAAGATCTCATCGTCGACGCCGAACACTTTCTTCAGGCGCACTACGAAAAACATCTTGAATACCCCGAGGCCATCGCTATCGGAGGTCCCTATCGGCTTGTCGGAGCCACGTCGCGCTGGGATCTTGCGTATCACCACATCGCCGCTCAGTGGATCCGCATGCACCGACGCGCGCACAATCGCGTCGAACAACTTCTAGGCGGCAATCTTTCGTTCAAATTGGACCGCATCCGAACGCTTTCCGAGCGTTTTGACGAAGCCATCCCTTATGGCGGAGCAGAAACGGGAATTTGTCAGCGGCTTGTAGAACGCAAGGAAGAGCTACTCTTTTTCGACGAGCTGGTGGTCGGCCATGCTCCGGGGATGAGTCGAAAAAGTTTAATGAAAAAAGCGTATCTGCAAGGCGCCGGAGCCGCCTGGCGACAGGCCAATCTCGGCGACGCCCGCCTCGTAGGTCCCGACACTCTTCGGCCGCGTGACCCACTTGCAAAGGCACGAGGTGCCATTCGCTTGTACGACCTATGTTTCAAATACGGATGGGAAAAAAGCCCATTCAAGTCCGATCTTGTGAAGAATAGCGCGATCAGCTTTCCAGTTTTGGGGTTCCTCTTGTTTCTCTGTCGCCAAGCGCTTGCTGAAGGCCTGAAGGCTTGGCCAAAGTCTTTTCTGAGAAGACTCTACGCTTCCTCACGTTCTATCTGGATTTCGGCACGTTACTAAACAGCGCCGCCACATAGCCAGAGACGACAAACGGAATTGTGAACGCAAAGAACGTCACAAGCTCGGCAATTGTAAGCGAGAGACAGAATAGAAACAGACGTCGCAGACGAACAATGTGTACCGGTCTTGCCGCCATGGTGGCCTCGTCTAGCCGACGCCGTTGTGTCGACGCGATTCTCAGCCAGTCCCGGAGACTCCGATTGCGAGGATGGTGGAACACATCGAGATGCCGATTATACACGATCGACCAGTTGCCCGCCGCCCATGCGCGCAAACGGTGCATGAACGGCGTCTCGGCTCCACCGTAGAGAATGTCTTCCTCAAACCACCCAAGATCTCGACAAACCTGCAGCATCGCAGGAAGGCGGATGCACCAAGCCCCTCCCAAGAGCGCCTCGTTTTTTTCGTACCCAGAGGCCACACGCCATCCACTGCACATCAAGTTGTATCCGCGTGCATGGAAATCCAAATGGTCGCGCGAGATATAGTTGCCGCCGACGGCAAGTACGGCGGCATCCTTATATACATCGCGCAGAGCCTCCCAGCTAAAAAAATCGGAAAGCACAACGTCGTCATCGAAAAAGACTAAGACCTCAGTGCGTGAATCAGCCGCTGCTTCTTGAATTCCGAGATTGCGTGCAGCATTGACTCCCGGTTGGACCGGACGCCGCCATTTGATCTCAAATCGCGTCCGCAGCTGAAGATTGGCCGCAATGGCATCCGCCTGTTCCGTGGCCATGCGTGCATCGCCAACAACTATGACCGAAACCAAAAGCGGGCTCGATGGAATCGAGTTCAACAGCTCTTCAAGACTGGTTCGTCCGATTGTTGGTATCACAACAGAAAACATGTCTCATGTTCCACTCGCCAGACTGGTTTTCGCAAGGCTATGATAGACAAGATGCTGAAATCAGGTCGCCGCTCCACAATCTGGACAGTTTTGCTAAGTCTGTTAGCGAATGCTCCCGGGTTCTTTTTATCTTTGGAAGACTCCGAGATCTGGGGGATCACCTCGAGTCGGCGATTCCTCGACGAATTCGGGACAATCTCGTCGGCCCACATCAAGCCACTGTTTAGCCTCCTGTTTGGACTCATCGTGAAAGTCGCGCCCACAGATTGGGACGCCCTTTTCTTTTCTCGAATCGTAACGATCGGTCTGGCGACAATTGGACTATTTTGTCTGTTCCGATTGATTTTGTCGGCCTATCAACAGCAGTCGCAGAGATTGGTCGCATTCGCGATCACGGGCCTTGCACTCTCGATGCCCATCTTCCTCATGCATTTTTCCAAGGCTCGTAGCGACACGGTAGCTGTTTCGCTGGTGCTAATGGCTCTGTTAGCCATTAACAGGAGTCACCACAAGAAATCTCTCTTTCTGATTGCCGCCACGGCCGTTCTGCTTGTGACCCCCAAATCTCTCGATCTGGTTTTTGTGTTGGCCGCATTCACTTTGAAATCCCATTTTGATTCGATAGCAAAACGGCTCACCTGGCTCATCAGTCCAGTTGCCGTTCTTTTTGTATTGGCTTTCCTATTTGGCCGGGAACCACTGGTGAAGGCGCTCACGTATTGGATCGACAGCTATCGCGAAGCCCCAATTACTAGCTACGAACACTGGTTCCACGTGAAGATGGCTATGCAAAGTGCGTGGATGGCGGCCACCCTTCTCACAGTCGGAATATTTGCCTCGCTATACCTATTCTCTGCAAGGCCTCGTCGGGCCGCTCTCTCCTCGGTCGAATTCTCATTTATTCTTTCGGGGGTCATCGTCGCCGTCTTCGTGCTTATTCACTCGCAGAAGTACCCGTTTTTTCTGGCCTCTCGCTTACCGTTTCTCTTGATGCTCGCAATTCCGGGCTGGGTATGGCTTCTCGATTCAACCCTTGCAAAAACGCCGGTTTCTCGTGCGGTGTTGATGGCCGTTGCACTGGTTTCCATCAACTTCGCAGTCTCAACGAATCGCATCCATCGAGAACAGCTCTTCGCGCTAGATCTGCAAAAAAAGGTTCACACCAATCTTTTGGTCTACTTAGAGAAGGCTAACGTCTCGAGCTACTGGGATGCCATCGGGCTTTTCCCCAAGCAGAATCGGATTTTTCACTACCCATCCCCTGGCGATCGAACAAACGAAGAGATGCCGGCCTACCTAGAATTAAGTAAGCCGGTGATCGTCATTCGCACTCCGAAAATGAATCTGCTTGAGCCCTACCTCTTCGTATGGCTTCAACGGAAATACGCGCCGGTAAGTTCGGAAATTCACGCGCGGATCGCGCGACTTTTTGAACACCAAACACCCCAGAATTGCGAGTTGCGCGTCGGCGACGTGATTCAACGCGCTTCCGAAGAGGGGCTGCGCGACCGCGATCTTATTTTATTGGTGAAAACCAAGTCCAACCCAGTATGGAATCAGGTTCCATTTCGTCAAATTCAAAAGGGTGAGCCGCAAGACATCGCTCAAATCGATTCCTCGATCTCCGCAACAAACCTGCATTTTGTAGGGTGTCGAGATGCCGAGACTCAGTATTCGGTTTCGGAAGCTGGCCCCTGGAGAGCGCGACCCGTGTCTTACTACTCAACGCTTTTTGGTTACGACGGAAGACTGTAGGAGTTGTTTACGCTGATCCGCCACCTGCCTGAGATGCAACGGTGTGTGAATCCAGGATGCAAGAATCCGCAAAAAGAAACGAGGCCCGTCGGTCAACACGCGCAACTTCGAACGCCCGATGCGCTTGGCGTACGGAATTGGTATTTCTGCCAGTCGGTGACCAGTTCGCAGAAATGAGAGCGTCATCGCTAGCGAATAGTCCAAACCGTCGGGTAAAGCCGAACTCGAAAAAAACGGCTGCATGTTCTTCGTGAAAACTCGCATTCCCGTGCAGCTGTCATAGACGCGCGTGCGATAAAGGACATTAATCGTCCCGACAAAAAGTCGATTGCCCACTTCCCTCGTGAAGGGCATGTGTTGGCAACTGGATAGACGATCACCGCATACCATTTCGGCCTCATCCGATTCCAAAACACGAATCATATCGGGCAAGAGCCCGGGATCGTAGGTGCCGTCCACATCATAAAATGCGATGTAGTCACTCTCTGAGGATGCAATACCGGTCTTTAGCGCCGCGCCATATCCCCGGCGCTCAGGGTGAGTCAGAACAGAAAGTTTGAACGGCCGAGGTGACAGGGCGCTGAGAAACTGAGTCTCCCATTCTTCTACAGCTGCCCGAGTTCGATCTGTGCTGCCATCGTCTACAATGAAGACTTGATCGAGACTGAGAGTCCAACCAGAAGGAGAATGAGAGCCGCGTGAGCTCCATTCACGACTCAAAATCAAAAGACGTTCCAACACCGGCGCCACCGCACTCTCCTCGTTGTAACAAGGGAGTACCACGGTGACGGTTCGCATCTTATTGTTGTCGGAGTTTAGACCCTTCGAGTTTTGCAATTCCGCGAATCCTTGGCAGTTCGGACAAATTGAGACATCATTATGATGTTTGCAATGATGTTTGAATTAAAACTTAAATCCGGGCAATGAAAGCAGAGAGTTAGCAGTGAAAAAACCACTTTTAGTCGGAGCACTCGCCGGAATTCTTATTACAGCCGGTGTCGCACTGTTCGTTCAACAAAAAGGTCTCATCTCGGGCGGCGGCGGAGTCGTCACATCAAATGGCAATGCTCCTCGCGATCCTGAAAATGCCCCGCTCGTCACAACGCTCAGTCGCTTCCACGCAAATTTCGCTGGACACGAAGACCTGATAACGCGACGGGCTATCGTTCTGAGCCCGCAGGTCACAGTTCAAGCCTGGGAAAAGGCGATGAGCGAATCGGGACTCCCGGTCAATCAGCGCACAAGTTCGGGATGCCGATCGGCCGAGCGGAGTCGAGCCATCACAATTCTTCCAGAACAAACTCGGTCCATTCTCTCTGGTCAGACGAACGTTCTTTTTATTCCGAATGACATCGTTCGTTGCTTCTCTACTCAGAGCAAAGTCGTTCTCGCGGTCGACAATCTGCTCAACGCCAAAACCATCTACGAATTGCCGGCTGTCGTGAATATCGAACGCCTTGTTGAGGTACCGCTGGCCGAAGTACGCCCCGAGGTCCTCAATGCCATGCGTGTGACAAGAGACGACGTCCCGTATTTGGCGTTTGGAAACCGTGGCTTGGTCAATCTCTCGCTCAACCTCACAATCATCCACTTCACCTTGCTTCCAGAAAAACCCATACTCGATCCCCGAAAGGTCCCCCCGTTCCTCGCTGGCGCGGAAGGCATTCGTCCCGCAGCACTGCAAAACTATCTCCGTGGCCTCGAAACTCAAACCGCTCCAGTCATGGTCGATGTTCGCGATCAACGCCTTCGCTCGGCCGGTGTCTTTCCAGGGGCGATTCCTGCACCGTTCATAGCGGCCGACGAGCGGCAATTGCGCTTCCTTATCGATATGCCAATGACCCTGGTCGCCGGCGCTCGCTTTGAAACCAGCAAGCTCCCAGATAACAAGACGACCCCGCTCGTCTTATTCGGAAACGACGAACAAGACGCAAGCGTGGTGTGGATGGCGCGAAACCTGCTCCTGATGGGTTATCGCAGAGTGTTTTTTGTAATTGGAGGACTTGAAGCTCTGAAGCGAGATGCACCGAATTTTCGGATCTAGCGGTCGGCAAGTTCGCGACGCCCAATTGTCTCCGCCATTTTCACAACGAGCGCATCTTGGAACTTGCGAACCTTGTCGCGATTCCTCGCGCTCGTAGACGTCAGAATCACAAACGGAACATACTCAACACGCGAACCCGCTTGCTTCGGTATATACCCAACCAATTGATACGATCCGGTCAGCGTGCCCGTCTTACCGCGGACTCGACCTTCGACAATCGTTTTTCCCATCCGGCCAGCTAGAGTTCCATCTTCACCCGCAGACGGCAGTGAATCCCACAAAGCAGGAAAGAATGATTCCTCAGGAAGCTGTCGCAACACTGCCATAAAAGCTCGTGGCGTCGCAGAATTCTGATTGGAGAGACCCGCCCCCTCGTGAAAGCGCATCTCATCCTTCAACTGCGCTTGGCCATCGCGCGCCAACCAGTTCGCAATAAATTCGGACATCTTGGCCTGACCAAGCGCCAACGCATCGCCGGCCGTATTTCCACCGGCAGATCTTACACCTACGGCTTTCAAAATCGAGTCAGCCAAAAAATTGTCGCTTGGTTTGTTTGTCGCCTCCGATAGCGCAGCCAGATCGGCGGATTCAAAATTCAGCTCAATCCGACCGCTCTGTTTCAGCATCGTCGCTGCCTCACGGCGATCCGCATCCGACTTTGCAAATCGAACTGCCGCATCACTCGGGACTTTCACCTGCTTGGCTTTCAGCGCCTGATAAAACTCTTGTCCATACCAACCAGCCGAGTTGCCAATCGGAAGTTTCCAGTTGATCACACGCGGAGATTTCGCATTGTAAGACCCGCGCAATCGGAATCCTTCAAGCACGCGGTCCGGCGAGAGTAAAACATCAATCGCCAGCGAATTTTTCTCGCCTGCCGACGTATCCAAAGTGCCAGCCAAAAGACTCTCGATTCCTGAAGATTCCCAGCGGAATCCTGACTTCGGATGAATGCGAGCGTTTGCGCAGTTCCAGTGGTAATTGAAGCTCGACGCAAGCGAGCCATAACACTCACGCATATCGATCGTGGGAATACCGACTGCGTATCTCACATCATCTAGCTGCGCATGCGCTGACAAAAGAGTTAAGGGGCCACGGATTTCTTTGACGCCTTTTTCTTTCAACGCCATGGCCATCTCTGTCATGCGACGAGGAGAGCCGGCCGCATACGAGTCGATCTCGACCGTCGGGTCCCCGTCTGCCACGATCACGATATCTTTCGCGACAGCTCCTTCTTGAACGAACGAAACTGTGGTTTTAAATCGGAAGTCCGGTCCCAAATGTTTCAGCGCCACGGCCGTCGTCAGAACTTTCGTGATCGAAGCCGGGATAAACGGTTTGGCCTCGTTCTGAATGCGCGCTTTTGGAATGTCGGCAGATACTCCCACCGAAATATCTCTGGATTTTGTAAGGATGTAGTCGACGTCGATGGGTCGCGGAGTTGGCCGAGGCGTCGGCTTCTTTACAGGTACAGAAGCGGCTGCGGGCGGCGCTTCTGGAGCCGCTTGCGCCGGTGCACTTTCCGCTTCTTCTGGTTTGCTCGCACCGGAAGACGACTCCGAGGCTTGTTCGCTCACCTGTGTCAGATGGTAGCGCGAGTCGCCTATATAAATCTCCGAACCTTCACGGAGCTCGCGGTCGGCCAGTGGACTGCCACCACCATCTTGGGCACATCCCCACTGCAATCCAGCCACGGCAGCGATCGCCACAAGCCGCAGACCCGTATTCAGAAATGCTAATAATTTGGAGGGTGATGGCTTGGGCATGTGCCATTCCTATCCAAAACCCGTTCCCGCCATCGGCCGCAAAAACAGGCCCGTGGAGATGAGCCCATTGTTTTAATTAAATTTCGTGATTTCAGATACTTACTGTCATTGATGGGCTGCCTAAATAAAAAACGCCCCCTGGATCGAGGGCGCTTTCTTCAACTTCTACTGGCAGAGATTTCAGCCCTCAAACAGCCGCCGCCGAGATACGGCACCCTGTCCTATCCGCCTGTTTGAACACAAGAGACGGAAGTAAACGTTACGTTCACGTATGTACCCGTCGTCGGATCAGGAACCGGAACGCCTTTCGCAAAGTTGGGGTCTTTGTTACCCCAGGTTGCTGCCGCAGGCGAAGAGGTACAAGTGTGCTCAACCCTAAAACTTGAGTCAGCATTCACCCGCAGCGTGAACTCCAATGTGTTGACGACCGCTCCACCAGTTTCAACCGAAGCTAAAGCGATACCTGATTCCGCCTCTGGAACCGTGGAACCATTCCT
>CAKQVW010000077.1 GCA_934277865.1 uncultured Pseudobdellovibrionaceae bacterium
GGTCACGACGGAATCGCCGACGGCCACGTCATCAGCACGTTGTAGGTAGCGAAGTCGGATCGAGTTTGAGTCCTTACCGCTGACGAGTCCACGTGCGCGTGTTCGCTGCACGAGAGCGTCCACCGCCGCCGAGCGATCGGTCACCACGAGAATCTGTGCGGTGTCGAGTTCCGTGGACAGCACGTAGCCGACAACACCTTCGACGGTGATGATGCCCATGAGTTTGCGCAGGCCTTGGCGGTATCCGCGGTTGATGCGAATCGATTCGTGGTCGGGTGAGAGATCGCGTGCGATGACCTTCGCTGCCAGTAGCTTCATCTTCGTATTCAGTTTGAATTCGAGAAGCTGATTGAGGCGTTCGTTTTCCAACTTCAGTTCGGTCGAAGCCGCAAGCTGCGCACGCAGCTCTTGGTTTTCCCGACCTAGGCGCTGGTTGTCCTTTTTGATGCCGACAAGATTTAAGTACATCGACGTCGTGCCGCGAACTCCGCTGGTGAAGCTCGAGTAGCCTCCTTGTGACATCGCCACAATCCAGGTGAAGGGGCGCCGATACCAGGGATCTTCGCCAGGGTTGCGTTTCATGTTGATCGACAAAATAGGCAGCGCGATGACGGCCACGACGATCAGGAGTTTGCGAATATCGAACGCAAAAAAGTTCAAACTACTGGCTCCTTCGAAGTTTGAGCGGGCGCGTTGAGCAAGAATTCATCGGGATCGGATGCGACTCTTTGCTAACGCGCGGAAGCTTCCGCTCCTTGAATAGAGCTATTCCAAAGAAATCTCCTTGAAATTTCAAGTAAAACTGGCTGACATGATCGCTTCAGACTGACAGGCGGAGGAGCGATGTCTCAAGGAACAGGCAAATCAGGAACACGCGCGGCGGGCCACACCATCAACTGGCGAACCACCTTGAAGAAAGCCTGGCGGGACGACCGCCGCGGACTTTTTAAGGTTGTGGCGGCTTGGGTTATCTTCGGTGCCATCATTCTCGTCTTCGCATTTTTGGGAATGACTCCGCAGCAAGCGGGCGTCACGGCGGGCGGTGCTGCGGCTGTGGTCAACGGTGAGATTGTCTCTCAAGTGGAGTACTCGCAAGCTGTTGAATCGATGGGCAAAGAGCAGCGTTTTCAGCAGCTTCAGCAGTTTGGCGGTGAGTTTGCTCAGCAAATGATCCGGCAGCAGGCGATCCGCGCGTTGGTTGATCAAAAGCTTCTTGGTCAGAATTTAGGCAAAACTGGAATCCTGTCGTCTGACGCCCACGTGCGCGAGGCGATTTCGGAAATTCCAGCTTTCCAAGAGCAGGGCAAGTTCAGCGCGACTCGCTACATGGGCTATCTCGATGCTTCTCGCCAAGATGCCGGCGAATTCGAAAGCAAAGTCCGTCAGCAGATCACAACCAATCGCATGGCTCGCACCTTTGCTTCGGCACTGCGCCCGATTCCTCTCGAACGCGAGCTGATGCAAAACGTGGAAAACCGCAAAGCCAATGTCGACGTCGCCACGATTCCGACCGAAACGCTGATCATTCCGGAATCAATTGCCGCAGCGGACGTGAAATCATTCCTGGAGAAATCGGATTCAAAAGGTCGCGTAAAGGCCTATTTCGACACACATAAAGAGAAGTTCTCTCAGCCCGAGCGAGCAAATTTTCGGCACATCCTGATTCGCGCCGATCGGAAAGATTCTGCCGCTGTTGAGACCGCGCGCGCGGAAGCCGACAAAGTCGTCGCCCAGTTAAAGGGTGGAGCGGACTTTGCGGCCGTTGCAAAAGAGAAAAGTGCGGACCCAGGTTCGGCCAAAAATGGTGGTTTGATCGACTATTTCACGCGTGGATCGATGGTTCCCGAGTTTGAGAACTATTCTTTCACCGGCAAGGTCGGAGAAATTTCGGCGCCTGTGCAAACGGACTTCGGCTTTCACATCATCAAGATTGAAGACCGCAAGGCCGCCAGCAGTCGTTCGGTCGAGGACGTGTCGGAAGAGATCGCAGAGATCTTGCTCGCGCAAGAAAAGTCGCGGGTGGCCTTAACAGAACTCGAAAAGGCTCTGGCTGCCGGAGACATAACGGCTGTTCAAAACTTTCTGGCCACACATCGATTGACGTGGAAAGAGACGGGCGCCTTTGCCATCACAGCCGACTCACTTCCAGTGGTTGGAGCAGGTGAACAGGCCGTCAATATCGCGTTTCGTTTGACGCCGGAGAAGCCTTTGGCAAAAGACCTGGTTCGCCAAGGTGGGCAAGCGTATCTCCTAAAATATCGAGCTGTTCCCGCTCAGGCGGCGACGACCGCGAAGATGGCAGACCTGCAAAACAATCCAGAGTTTGTGACCGAGAGCCAAGCGGCTCGTCGGGCCGACGAAGCCTTCGGGCAGTGGATCGATGCCCTTCGCAAAGCAGCGAAGATCTCTGTCAATCCAGAGATTGGCAAGGCGACTGGTTACGGCGAAAACGAATAAAGACAGCTAGGGTGGCTCAGGCGATGGACCAGATGACCGAGGGACTTGAAAACTTGTCGGATCTGAAGCTGGCGATGGCGAATCCCAGCCTGTGCCTCTATCCCTACGTTCAGGTCTCGACGATTCCGTCGGGCTTTGTTCGGCCGTGCTGTTATTACACCGAGTTTCTTGATCTCGATGGCGAAAAGGGCCGGCGAATGAACGTTGCTCGGCACTCGCTCGCCAGCGTTTGGAATTCGTCGGAGATGAAGCGCATTCGCCGCGAGATGGAGGCGGGTCATAAGCTTCAAGGTTGTCAGCAATGTTATCAAGAAGACCGAATCGGAACCACCAGTCTCAGGCTGCGGTCGTTCAAAGAGTGGGGCCATCATCCCGGTGTGAAAAATGCGATCCAGCAATCGATGGCAAACAGCGGTCAGATTCAAGAGCCCATTCGCTATCTCGAACTCAAGCCGGGTAATCTCTGTAACCTGAAGTGCCGCATGTGTAACCAGTTCGACTCGAGCAAAGTCGTCACCGAGATGAAGGAGCTTGCGGAGAAATACAAAGTTCCGCACCTCCTCACGCAGGCGCGCCTCCTGGATGAACAGCGTGTGGAAGCCGATTTTGATATTTCCCGTATGCCGGATTGGTCGAAGCTCGATCAATTCTGGGAAGAGGCCAACTCGTTGTTGCCGCACCTTGAGACGATCTCCCTGGCCGGCGGCGAGCCGATGATTCTGGAAAACGTGGCCCGTTTCCTCGAAAAGGCGGTTGAGACAGGCCACAGTCGCCACATCAAGGTGTTCTTGGCTTCGAACTTCACACATTTTCGCGAGAATTTTTTTGAGATCGCCGCCAACTTTGAGCTCTTTGAGTTCATCGCAAGCGTCGATGGCTTTGGTGCCACGCAAGAATACATTCGCTTTCCCTCGCAGTGGAAAGTCATCGACACGAATTTCCGTAAGGCCAAGGCCAAGAGTTCGCCGAATCGTTTAAAAGCGCTCACCAACATCACGATTCAGATGTTGAACATCATGACCTTCACCGAGCTACTGGATTGGCACGATGAGCTCGAACAAATTGCGCCTCCCTATCATCAGCATCCGTACTTCCTAAACATCCTCACCAACCCTCGTTACCTCTCGATCGAGATTCTGCCGCCCAAGGCGCGCAAAATTGCGATCGAACGTATCGAAGCGCATCGAGGTCGGTCGTTGATTCTGAAGAAGTTCCCAGAAATGAACGAGCGCCTGGATTTGATTCGCGCGACGCTCGAACAGCCGGTGCCAGCTGACTATGAAGATCGCCTCTTTGAATTCATCAAAACTCAAGCTGTTCTAGATGAGCACCGTGGTCAGAGCTTGAAGGAGTTCAATCCAGAGCTTTATGGCATCATCTGCGATGAGCTTTCCGAAAAGTTTGCCACCGACTGGGCTACGGTGGTGAACGAGGTGTCTCTGTGAGCAAAAGCGGCGTGCCGCGTGGCTTTTGCCCGCTGCCTTGGGTGCATTTGAGCGCCAACACCGACACCTCGCTTCGAGTTTGCTGCAACACGGATCATGGCGGTCATGTTCGAGATGCCAACGGGCAAATCGTTTATTTAAGTGAAGTGGGTTCCGTGCGAGACGCGATGAACCAGGCCACCTATAAGGACTTACGTAAGTCGATGCTGGCCGGTGAGCGTCCAGATTTTTGCCGCAGATGTTACACCGAAGAAGATCACGGTGCGCGTTCGGTTCGGCAAATCTACGTTGGGCATTTTTCCGACGTTTACAAACGAGCCAAGTCCGAGACCAAGGCCGATGGCAGCATCGATCCGGAAGTCACCTATGTCGACTTTTCGCTCTCAAACAACTGCAATCTCAAATGCAGGATGTGCAATCCACATTCGTCCTTCGCGCTGTCGCAGGAGTTTGACCAACTTGGGCTCGAGTACTCGTCCTCGCAGGCGGAAAAGGCGCATCGGGGATGGGAGCTTGACGGCAACTTTGGCCGAATCGCGCGCGAAGTGGTGCCTCACCTAAAAGAGATGCTGACCACAGGTGGTGAGCCGTTTTTGTCGTCAGCGCATTACAAAATTCTCGAGCTCTGTGTGGAAAGTGGTCGCAGCCAAGACATCGTGCTTCGCTATCATTCGAACCTCACACTTTTGCCACCTCGACTGATCGAGATTTGGAAACGGTTTAAACAAGTCGAGCTTCACGTGAGTTTAGAGGGCGTTGGCTCGGTGAATGACTACGTTCGCTATCCTGCACGTTGGGACGCGATCGTTCGGAACCTCGAGAAGCTCAGCGTGGTTCGCGGTCAAATGCGACTCTTCATTGAAATTCACACGTGTCTGCAGGCCATCAGTTGGCTGCGGCAATGGGAGCTTGTGAAGTGGGTTTCGGAAATGTCGCGAAAATTTGACGGGCTTTTTCCGCGAATTCCATATCCGATTTGGATTGATCAACCTCGCGAGATGACACTTTTGGCGTTGCCGCCGGCGCTTCGTGAGCTGGGTGCCAGTCGGCTTGAGGCCGAACTCAACCGGATCGAGCCTCTCTTTGCGGACAACCGCTCTCCACACTTTGAATTGGGTGCTTTGCAGTCGTATCGCGGTGCTTTGGCTCGTCTTAAAGCGGCCCCTTTTGAGCCCGCTCTCTACCAAGCCTTTTTGGAACGAACTGGAAAAGTGGATGGGTTTCGCCAGCAACGGTTGCAAGAGCTTTTTCCAGAGTTTGGAACCGTTCAGCTGTAGTTGAGCGTCTATCTTGTGCGCCCAAGGCTGCACCATGTCATTTTTGCTCAAGAATGTGGCGGTCCCTTCTTCGGGGTTCTCACAATCCCGATTTTTGCTTGTCCAAGATGAACCGGCCCCCTATGGTTCTCGAGCGTTTGAATATAAGAATTCTTGGCGAATTTAGGCCGAGATTTTTAGGGGGATTTCATGTCCGTTGTCATGGCTACTGACTGGCGTGCCACAGCACCAACTCGTAACCCGGAAGTACTGGAATGGATTGAGAGTGTTGTGCGTCTCACCGAACCCAAGGCTGTTCGCTTTTGTGATGGTTCGGAAGCGGAAGAAACAGAGCTCATCGAGATGATGATTCAGGGCGGGACGCTGAAACGTCTGAACCCCGAAAAACGCCCAAATTCCTTCCTCGCATGGTCGGATCCCAAAGACGTCGCGCGTGTCGAAGACCGCACCTTTGTTTGCTCGGAGTCGGCAGAGACCGCTGGTCCCAACAACAACTGGATGAATCCGGACGAGATGGACGCCAAACTTCGTCCGATGTTCTCAGGTTCGATGCGAGGTCGCACACTCTATGTGATTCCGTTTTCAATGGGGCCTTTGGGTTCGCCGCTTGCGAAGATCGGGATCGAACTTTCGGACTCACCTTACGTCGTTGTGAACATGCGCCGCATGACTCGTATGGGTGCGGATGTTTGGTTGCAGCTTGGCAACGACGGAGAGTTTGTCAAAGCTCTGCACACAGTCGGTGCTCCACTTGCGGACGGCCAGGCGGACAAACCTTGGCCATGCAACGAAGAAAAATACATCGTCCACTATCCTCAGCGTAACGAGATCTGGTCGTTTGGGTCTGGCTACGGCGGAAACGCCCTCTTGGGCAAAAAATGTTTTGCGCTTCGTTTGGCTAGCGAAATGGGTCGTCGCCAAGGTTGGCTCGCCGAGCACATGCTCATCTTGGGAGTTGAATCTCCTCAAGGCGAGAAGATCTACGTCGGCGCCGCGTTCCCTTCGGCGTGCGGAAAAACCAATTTTGCGATGTTGGTTCCGCCAGCGGCCTTTGAAGGTTGGAAAGTGACAACAGTGGGTGACGACATCGCGTGGATCAAACCTGGCGAGGATGGGCGTTTCTATGCGATCAATCCCGAAGCTGGCTTCTTTGGTGTCGCACCAGGAACTTCGCTTCAAACAAACCCCAACGCCGTGAAGACGATCAAAGAAAACGTGATCTTCACCAACGTTGCGCTGACAGAGGACGGCGACGTTTGGTGGGAAGGTCTCACCAAAACTCCTCCGGCCAAACTCACGGACTGGCAGGGGAAAGAGTGGACACCAGAGAGCGGCCGACCGGCAGCGCACCCCAACGCCCGTTTCACTGTTGGCATCGACCAGTGTCCGTCTTTGGATAACGAGTGGAACAACCCAGGCGGCGTGCCGATTTCGGCTATGATTTTTGGCGGCCGTCGTGCGCAGCTTGTGCCATTGGTGACCGAAGCAGAATCTTGGGCCGCTGGCATCTACGCTGGCGCCACACTTGCGAGTGAGACGACCGCTGCGGCGGCGGGTGCGACAGGAGTCGTCCGTCGTGACCCGATGGCGATGCTTCCGTTCTGTGGCTACAACATGGGTGACTATTTCGCTCACTGGCTGTCGTTTGCCGATGATACGAAGTGGAAGCACGTGGCGCACTTGCCAAAAATCTTCAACGTGAACTGGTTCCGCAAAGACGAAAATGGAAAGTTCATGTGGCCAGGTTATGGCGAAAACATGCGCGTTTTGAAGTGGGTCTTTGATCGGGTGAAAGGCCGCGCGGGTGGAGTAAAAACCATCCTCGGCACAAGCCCACGTTATGAAGATCTTGAATGGACAGGACTGGAAAGCTTCACAAAGACGGCCTTTGAGAGGTTGATGGCAATCGACGGCAAAGGCTGGATCGAAGAAGCTAAGAGCCAAGCCGAATCGTTGGCGAAATATGGCTCGCACATGCCGGCTGAGCTGATTGGCGCAAATGAGAAACTTCTCGTCGGCGCAATGGACTTCGTCGGTTCGATGGAAGCTGTCGATTCTTTGGAGTCGGTTCCTACAAGCGTCCTCGTCGGTCAGGCTGGTGCCGCAAAAACTGGAGTCAGCCAGTCCCCCGGTGCAACCGTCTAATCAGGGTCCTAAGAATCCTGTTCCGCCTGTGAAAGTCGGACGAGCGCCAAAGCCTCGTCCGCCAGGTCTCATGTGTGAGACCTGTTTCAAGCGCGAACTTCGTTCGCGTGCGACTGCCGCTGGTCCACAAACCTCCTTTGAGGATCTTGCCGGAAGTGACATTCATGTCTTTCAATTGAAACTTCGCGATTGGTTGGGAGTCGAACGTGTCGAACTCAGGCCTTGCCTCAGTCGCTGCCCAGAATCGGGAATCACCGTCGAGCGCCGAGGTAAACAGATGGTCCTTGGTCGAGAAGAGATCGATCTTGTGAACAAGCAGTTCGACCCGACAAGACAGCTTTCGTTCTTTGGTCGAGAGGACGAATCTCCTTCCTAATTTTAGCCGATAAAGCTCTATGGGGAGAGCGACTCTTTCGATATTGGCGCTATTTTGCGCTTTCGTTATTGGTGCCTTCGTTCAGGCGCAATCCAGCGGTGGTTGGGGTGATCCGCCACGCACAACGATTCAAGAATTTTCCATCGACAACTTTCAGCCGATGAGCGCCTCGCAAGCTGCTGAGCTGGCAATCCAAAAAATCCAAGAAGGTAATCGCGCGGTTGGTGGCGTTGCAGGTCTCAACAAAGACGAATGCGGTGGGCCGCGGGTGTCGGTCACTCGCATGAAACCGGAAGGTGCGGTGACCGAGTCGGTCGCAATTTGTATGCTGGAACCCGAGGAATTAAAAACGCATCTGGCCGATCACGTGTCACCCAAGATCAGCTGGGAATTTAGCACCGGAAACGACGCCAATCCGAGGAAGCTTGGCACCAAGGTCGAAGGTGATGGCCAGCCTGGTCAGGGTCTCAACGATGACGTTGGACGGACATTTGATATCGCCGTCTCTCGTCGGAAGACCACCGAGGAAGGTTATTCGGAAGTGCGAATCGATTCGAATAATTTTGGCCAGCGCACGACCGTTGGTGGTGCTTCGGCGGACGCCAGTGGACGACCTTATATGAAACTCCTAAACGTGACCAGTCTGACGCTGGCAGAGGGCACAAAGCTTCGCTCGGCAGACGGGGTCACGGACCTTCGCATCGTTGAGGGCTCCGTTGAGGTTTCCACAGGAAAAGGGAAATCGCTGCTCGGCACCGAGATGCAGACTTGGTTTCATGAGACAACACGCTCTGGGCCTGTCTATCACTATGTCGATCACGAAAAGACCAAGGTTGTTGCCACGCTGAAAGGTGGACTTTCTCGAGTGATCGAATCGGATCTTGGCGCGTTTCGCTGCAAACTCACGGGCACCGGACTTGTTGGAATCGGAACCGATGGGAAACCCGTGTTAGAGGGGCGAGCGAATGCCTCCATCAACACGGGGAGCCTCGGTGGGCGATCGGCTGCGAACCCTTGGTTGCAGTTGGATGCCTATCGCACACATTTGATCAAACAGGGTGATCGCCCCGAAGAAAAATACGGCGTCCGGGTTTCAACCTCTGTCGAGATGGGCCCGGTGCGTGTGAAGCCCTTCATTTCGATTTCCCGATTTGATGGGTCGCGTGACCGTACTTATGCGGCGGGAAGCCGCGGCGGACGTGGCGAAACCTACTACGGCGTTGGTATCATGGCCGAATGGAAATGAAGTCCGATTTCAATTTGCATTTCAACCAACGTGTCGCGGGCGTTGATGACGCCGAAAAGCTCCATCGGCTGGTGAACTCTGCTTATCGCGGTGATTCTTCCAAAAAAGGTTGGACGACCGAAGCAGACTTGTTAGGTGGCCAACGCGTCGACGTCGAAGGGCTTCGCGAAATGTTGGTCGACCCAAATAAATCGGTCCTTGTTTTTGAAGACAAGATATCCGGTCAAATTGCAGCTTGTGTGGCGTTGGAAGTCTCGCCCGAGGCCACCGACGGTGACGAGTCGGCCTGTTATCTTGGAATGCTCACGGTCGATCCCGAGCGACAAACTCTTGGCCTTGGCAAAAAGATGATGGCCTATGCCGAGTCGCAGACACGGTCCAAAGGGCGAAGCGTGATAGTCATCAGCGTGATTCAGCTTCGCACAGAACTCATCGCTTGGTACGAACGACAAGGGTTTCAAGACACGGGGAAACTCAAGCCCTTTCCCTATGGCGATCGCCGTTTTGGCGAGCCAAAGCGCGAGGATCTTCACTTTCGTGTTTTTCGAAAAGCGCTCTCGCCCCGAGCTTCAGGCGGGGCTTAAGAAAGCGTCAGTCGAGCGCGAGATGGAAAAGTTTGAGATAACGAAGTTCCGGGCAAGCGTTGGGGTAGGGGTGGTCGGCACCTTGGCCTGAGATGCGAAGGACCGTGCCTTTGCGGCGTGCCTGCGAAAGGCTCTCTGTCGTGATCTTGTGAAAGTCCTCGAAGCTGATGTGACTTGAACACGAGCTAAGCGAGATTTCACCCTCTCGGCGCACACGGCGAATCGCCTGGCTGAAGAGCTCGGTGTATTTCTGAACGGCCAGTTCCTTGCGATCCTCGGAATGTGACATTGAGGGTGGATCGACGATGACGTGATCCCAAGTTTCTTTGCCGGCCTTCATGAAGTCGAAGACATCGGCCGCGATCCCTGTGTGAGTTTCCGGGTTCAATCCATTTCTTGCAAAGCCGTTGTTGCATTCCTGAATCGCGTCTTTTGAAAGATCGACGCTGGTCACGTGCGTTGCACCGCCGAGGCCTGCAGAAATCGAAAACCCACCGGTGTAGCTGAAGAGATTCAAAACCGTCTTTCCGCCTGCGAGATCTCGAACAAAGAGACGATTGTCTCGTTGGTCGAGGAAAAAACCAGTCTTCTGACCGCGAGCGATATCGACTTCAAACTTCGCTCCATTTTCAAGAATGGGAACCGGTGAACTCACCACGGGACCAAGAATTGAAATCAGCGGCGCTTCGTTTTGGCTGGGGCGACGGACTTTCTCAACGACGGTGGCGATTCCCAGTTCGCGGCTGAGATAG
>CAKQVW010000078.1 GCA_934277865.1 uncultured Pseudobdellovibrionaceae bacterium
AGGCTCGGGCGATGGTGCAGGCCGCGTATATGGGTTGGCACGCAAGCTCCTTTTGCATAGCGTCAATTGGCAAACTCTCTAATAGGGTACCGAGCAAAATCCCCCTAGGCAAGAGCGACGAAACACCGTCAGGCCTTCGCCGTTCTGAGGTGTTTCGCACTGTCGACTAGTTAGACAGTGCAATCTTTGTCTCTTCGGTCGCCCGAGGTGCTTCTTAAGTTGATTCTTTGCCCTCGGTTTGATCCTATGTGGCGGCGAGGTTTCACTCATGTCGAAGATTTCCTATCGCGACTCTGGTGTCGATGTGGAGGCTGGCGATCAGCTGGTCGATTGGTTGATTGAATCCGATGGCGCCGACCAAAGGGGCGCCAAGAAAACTGCGCCTCGTGCCGATCAAGTGGTTTCAGGTATCGGCGGCTTTGCGGCGATCTTTCGCGCGCAATTCTCTCACATGAAAAAACCTTGTTTGGTCGCCGCAACTGACGGGATCGGGACAAAGATCCTGCTGGCCAGTCACGCTCGCCGCTATGGCGAAGTCGCTCAAGACTTGGTTGCGATGTGCGTGAACGACTTGGTCTGCTCGGGAGCAGAACCGCTATTTTTCTTAGACTACTACGCGACTAGCAAGCTTGAGCCAAAGGCCGCAAAAGAGTTTCTTCAGGGCGTTCGCCAAGCTTGTGAGTTCGTGAACTGCGCTCTCATCGGCGGCGAAACAGCCGAGATGCCTGGCGTTTATAAGCCAGGCGATTTCGATGCAGCGGGTTTTGCCGTTGGTGTGGTGGATGAAGAGGACATGCTTGGCCCATCTCGCGTGGACGTTGGCGATCAGCTTGTCGGCGTTTCAAGTTCAGGCTTCCATTCCAATGGCTTTTCGCTTTTGCGGAAGCTCTTTGAGAGTGATCTCGAGAAGTGGGTTGACCAACTCCTGGTTCCGACGGCGCTCTATGTGAATCTTGTGCTCGAACTAAAGAAAAAGGGTCTCGTCAAAGCGGCTGCCCACATCACCGGTGGTGGGATGGAAAACCTTCCGCGCGTCTTGCCTCGTGGGAGCGAAGTGAAGCTTGTGGACTGGGCGTGGCCGGACACCTTCATCGAAGTGCAGGAGCGTTCGCGACTCACACGCGAAGAGATGTTGAAGACTCTGAACTGCGGCGTTGGCATGGCGCTAGTCTGTAGTCCAAAACATGTCGCCGAAGTCGAAGCAATAGTTCGGGCACACAATCATGTGGCGATGGCGCTTGGGCGAGTGGATCTGCAGAGTGGGGCTAAGCTTCACGACCCGGCCTCGGCGGAATCACGGGTGGTGTACTGATGTTTCGTTGGTGCGTCTTCATTTCTGGAAGAGGCTCCAATCTTGCTGCTGCAATCGAAGAGTGTCGCGAAACCGGTCCTTCGATTTCTCTCGTCGTCTCCTCGGCTGAAAACACTGTGGGTTTGGCAAAGGCTAGGCGCGCCGGAATTGCCACAATGGTGACGCCGAAACTGCGTGATCCCGTCAGTGGGAAAAATAAAATCGACTGGGTGAGCTTGGACCGAGCTTTGCGTGCGGCTCGTATCGACGGGATTTTTCTGCTTGGCTTTATGCGAATCGTGCCAGCCGATTTCCTTGAGAGCTGGAAGGGAAAAGTCTGGAATCTTCACCCCTCGCTACTTCCCAGTTTTCCGGGCCTTCGCAGCATCGAACGAGCGTTTGCGGCCCATGCACCGCTTGGTGCCACGATTCATGTTGTTGAACCGGAGGTCGATGCCGGACCCATCGTGAAACAGGCTGGCGTTGTGGATTCAGACTTGATTCAATCGAATCTGGCTGCCGCCGAGTTTTTTGTTCACCAAGCAGAGCAGATCTTGGTGCGAGGGATGTTCTCACGACATCGATTCATGGAAGAGGGGAGGGGCTGATGGAATCTGCCTCGATGCAAGTTGCCGATGTGATATTGGTGTCGACCGACACACGCGGGTTCGAACTTGCTCAGACGTTGGCAAAAAAGGGCTGGAAGACGGTCGTGCTCGAGCTTGAGGGCGGCCAATTAAACAAGTACCTCGAAATCGAAGATCGTTTTGGGCCTTTTGTGTCGTATTCGGCCAGTTCACAAAAGCTGGAGGCTGGTCAGGCAGCAGGAGCACTTTGGTTGAAGAGTGGACCAGTTGCACTGGCGGGGCCTCGCACAGAAATTGGCAGCGCCCATCTTTCAAGTCGGTACGGACTGGATCGTGTGTGGGTCAAAGCTCTTAGTCGAAGTCTACTGGCTTCGCGGTTGAAACGCCGAGAGGCGTTTTTGGATGCGGCAGGACCGTCGGAGCCCGAGATCTCATGGTCGCAAGGTGTTCGCTCACTCCTGAATATGTCGGAACTTGCCGAGCATCGCCGAAAGATGGCGTTGGCGGCCGGAGTGAGGATACTCGACGTCGACCAGATCTTGGATGTACGTGTCCGTGACGGACGCTTGGATCGCATCGAACTTCGAACCACAAAGGGCGAAGTCCTTCAAGAGCGCACGCGCTCGGCGGTTTGGTTGCTTTCACTTGAGGAGTCTCAACGTCCAGAGTTTGTAAATGCCAATGTGGCTGTGTCGACTCTTCTCTCGCAGCCAAAAATTTTGGAACCACTGATGGGTTGGTGGAGAAGCCGGCTTGTCGTGCGCGGACTTGAAAGCAAGTCCTCGCCGCCAGGTCTGCAAAGGCCACCCGAAATGCCATCCCACCTTGTGTTTGTTGGCTCACTCGAACGGCCGTGGACACATGAAAACGTGATGACGCTGGATTTGGTCGAAAAGTCGGACAAGGCATTGGTTTACGATGTCTGGATGAGGCTTCCGTATTGGTCACGCGCGGACCATGTCTACCGCGATGAAAGCCGAATGTTGGCAAAACAGCAGCTAGCGGAACGTCTGCCAGCCTGTGAAATCGATTGGGTGACGCCTTCGCCGCTTGGCTTAAGTGAAGTTTCAATCCGCATGCCTCACGTGCTTTATTCGCACGACTCAAGGCCGCCAAAATCGATGGTGCGCAACATGTGTTTTGCTGGCCCCGAGGTCTGGCGCGGAGTGGGTTTGATCGGACTTGAGCTTTGCCAGAGCGATTGGATCAAGGAACTTGAAGAGCTTCGGATGGACTGGGACCCAGCTGCTCGTGTTCACGCTAGTCGAGTTCAAAAAATGAAATACAAAATGCAAGGCTTCATGAAACCAGAAAGTGAGATGTCGCCGTGATTGCTCGCTACACGCGTCCGGAGATGGGAAATGTCTTTAAACCCGAGCGCCGTTTTGATTGGATGTTGAAGGTTGAAACCACGGTCGCAGATGTGCAAGCCACTCACGGCTTGATCCCGCCTGAGGCGGCCAAGGCCATTCGGGAAAAAGGTCGTTTCGATGTGGCACGTATCGAGGAGATCGAAAAGACCACACGTCATGATGTGATCGCCTTTGTTTCATGCGTCGCGGAGAATGTTGGCGAGCACGGAAGATGGATTCACTACGGCCTCACGTCGAGCGACGTTCTTGATACGGCGCTCAGTCTGCAGACAATGGAGGCGCTGGCGGTCTTGCGAGGCGCACTTGGAAAGCTGATTGCCAGCTTGCAAAAACGTGCTCGCGAGGAAGCGGCCACACTTTGTGCCGGAAGAACCCATGGGATGCATGCCGAACCCACGACGTTCGGCATGAAGCTTGCGGGATTTTGGAGTGAGTTTCAGCGTCACGATGTTCGCCTGCAGCGAGCCTACGAAAATATCGCAATCGGAAAACTCTCGGGAGCGGTCGGTACATATTCGACACAAGGTTTTGAAATCGAGCGCGACGTGTGCGCCAAGCTCGGCTTGAAGCCTGAGACAATTGCCACGCAAGTGATCCCTCGTGATCGTTACGCAGAAGTGTTCTCGGCGCTAGCACTTCTTGGTGGCGGCATCGAACGGCTTGCAGTTGAGATGAGGCATCTTCAGCGAAACGAACTGGGTGAAGCGATCGAGGCGTTTGCGAAGGGTCAAAAAGGATCAAGCGCGATGCCGCATAAAAAGAACCCGATCACGGCAGAAAATCTCACGGGTGTCGCCCGTTTGCTCCGCAGTTACGCGCAAGCGTCGTTTGAGAACATGGCACTCTGGCATGAACGAGACATCTCGCATTCCTCTGTCGAGCGAGTGATTGTGCCTGATGCATTCATCTTGGCGCACTACGCGTGCGAACGAATGAATGATCTGGTCAGTGGATTGGAAGTTCAGCCTGTTGCCATGAAACGAAACATGGAACTTTCGGGCGGTATGCTGTTTAGCTCGCATCTGCTTTTGGCGTTGGTGGAGGCTGGGCTTTCTCGCGAGGAGGCCTATGCACATGCGCAGCGTTTAAGCCATGGCCTGAAGCCCGGAGAGAGTCTCAAAGAGGCGGCGGCAAACGATGCAGAAGTGAAAAAGCTCGTGAAGGCAGAGGTCTTGGAAGATGTTTTCTCGGGACGTCGTCATCGTGAAGCGGTCAAGGGTGCGCTCGAGCGGGCTGGATTGTGGAAGTAGTTTTTAGAAAGTAGGAACATGGAAACAGGCGGACGGTTTTCTAACCAGAAGTTTTCTAAAGGAGCCTTGGTTTACGAAGGTAAGGCCAAGCGCCTGTACCAGGTTGAAGGTCGTGCGGATCTGATCTGGCAGGAATTCAAGGACAGTCTCACGGCTTTCAATGCGCAGAAAAAAGGGAATTTCGCCAACAAAGGCGCGTTGAACCGTGAGATCAGTTCGCTGCTGTTTCAGGAACTCGAAAAAAATGGTGTTCGCACGCATCGTGTGGCGGATGTCTCGGCAACCGAGGAAGTGACCATAAAACTTGCGATGGTGAAACTCGAGCTGGTTGTGCGAAACGTGCTAGCCGGCTCGACAGCAAAAAAGTTTGGTATCGAAGAGGGTACCCCTCTTGAAATGCCATTGGTCGAATTTTACTACAAAGACGACGCGTTGGCAGATCCCTTTGTCAGCGATGACCAGGCAATCATGATGAAGGCGGCAAAGTCACAAGGTGAGCTGGATGAATTGAAGGCCTTCGCGTTGAAGGTGAATGAAACCTTGCTTGCTGTCATGCAGGCGGCTGGTTTGAAACTTGTGGATTTTAAGATCGAAGCGGGTCGAGACGCCGATGGTGTGTTGCATCTTGCGGACGAAATTTCTCCCGACTGCTGCCGCCTTTGGGATCTTAAGACTGGCGAGAAGATGGACAAAGACCGTTTTCGCCGTGATCTCGGTGGGGTGGAAGAAGCCTATCGCGAAGTTTGTGAACGATTAAAGAAGTCCTTGCTCAAATAAGAGGTGTCAGATGGCAAAAGAGTTTACGTTCGGTGTGACAGTCATGCCGCGAAAAGAAGTTTTGGATACGCAAGGGCGGGCCGTCGAAGAGACGCTCAAGCGTGAGGGCGAGCCAGTAGTGTCAGCTCGCGTAGGTCGTTATGTCGAACTCAAAGTCACCGGCGACACAGTGAAAGAAGCCGAAGCAACTGCTCAAAAGATTTCCGCTGGGCTTTTGGCGAACACATTGATCGAGACATTTGAACTGAAGCTTCTCTAGTTTAATCGGAAAGGTAACGATGAGCAAATCACGTGTGGGAGTGATCCGATTCCCAGGAACAAATTGTGATCGCGACGTTTTCGAAGCGGTCGGGCAAAGCGGAGCGGACGCTGTTTGGCTGTGGCACGGGGATCAGTTTGACCCAAAAGGCTTTGATGCCCTGATTCTCCCGGGTGGATTTTCCTACGGCGACTATCTTCGAAGTGGCGCTTTGGCCGCTCGGGCGGTGGCGATGAAGTCGGTTCGTGAGGCGGCGTCGAAAGGAACTCCGATCCTGGGTATCTGCAACGGATTTCAAATTTTGTGTGAATCGGGACTTTTGCCAGGCGCACTGACTCGCAACCACGGGCTTCGATTTGTCGATGCCTGGGTGGACTTAAAAAAAGCCGGAGGCAAGACGACGTTTGGCGCTTCGCTGAAAGTTGGCGAGGGCGTACGAATTCCAATCGCCCACGCGGATGGCCGCTATGTGATTGAAGAAGAAAGCCTCAAATCGCTTCGCGACAACAATCAGGTCTGGCTGGAATACGTGGAAAACCCAAATGGCTCGATTGCCAATATTGCCGGTGTCACAAACCTTTCAGGCAATGTGGCGGGACTCATGCCGCACCCGGAACGTGCTTACCACGACTGGATGGGTGGATCCGATGGCCGCAAACTTCTTGAGATCTGGAAATAGGGGAAAGCGATGGGACAGGACACAAGAACCAATCAAGAATTGGACGCTAAGCTTAAGCACTATCGTTTGAACCGCGACGAGCACAAACGCATCGCAGGACTCTTGGGACGAGAGCCCCAAGGTGTGGAGTGGGCGTTGTTCTCGGCGATGTGGAGTGAGCACTGCTCGTACAAGAGTTCAAGAGTTCATCTGAAAGGCATCTTTAACAAGTCACCTCGGGTGCTTCAGAGTTTTGGCGAAAACGCCGGGGTCGTGGACCTTGGCGAAGGCGAGCGTGTCGCCTTTAAAATCGAAAGTCACAACCACCCAAGCTTCATCGAGCCGTACCAAGGAGCTGCGACGGGAGTCGGTGGAATCTTGCGCGACATTTTCACCATGGGGGCACGCCCGATCGCTGTGGCGGACTACCTGTGTTTTGGCCGACCTGAGGCCGAGCGCATGGAAAAAATCGTGGATGGAGTGGTACGTGGAATCGGTGGCTACGGAAATCCCGTAGGTGTTCCCACGATCACAGGGCAGACCGAGTTCGACGCGAGCTATGACAAAAACGTTCTCGTCAACGCCATGGCTGTCGGACTTTTTCGCCCAGGCGAAAAGGTTTTTTTGTCCAAGGCCAAAGGGGTTGGAAACCTGGTCGTGTACGCAGGTGCAAAAACCGGTCGTGACGGTGTTCACGGCGCCAGCATGGCATCGGAAAGCTTCGGACAGGACTCCGAGAAAAAACGGCCAACGATTCAAATCGGAGATCCGTTTTTTGAGAAGCTTCTCATCGAGGCGTGTTTGGAGGTCATGAAGCAAGACCTGGTGGTGGCCATCCAAGATATGGGAGCCGCAGGACTCACGAGTTCGTCGTTTGAGATGGCGTCTAAAGGGGGAGTCGGATTTGAGCTTCATCTCGACCGAGTCCCGCTTCGTGACTCCTCCTTAACTCCGGAAGATATTCTCCTCAGCGAAAGCCAAGAGCGAATGCTGATGGTGGTGGAGCCTTCCAAGCTAAAGGACGTGGAGAAGGTATTTAGCCACTGGGGTCTTGATGCCGCCGCCATCGGAGAAGTTGTCGCAAAGAAAACAATGACGCTTTTCTGGAAAGGCGAAAAGCTGACGGAAATCGATCCAGAGCTTTTGACCGAGCATGCACCGATGTACGAACGTCCGTACGAATCCTGGCAGCCGATGCATCGTGTGAACGATGTTTCGCAGGTGATTTCCAAGTCGACAGCTGGCGGAAAACTCTCGGGCGAGCTGATCGAATCGCAATTGTTATCGGCCCTAAGTTCGCCTCAAGGAACGTCACGTGAATTTATCTACAGGCAATACGATGGACACGTGGGGGCTTCGACGGCGGCAGATTGTCACGAGTCGGTGGGTGCACTTCGCTTGAAGGATTCGGGACGAGGCCTTGGTGTTGTCTTAGGCTGTCGTCCGCAGATGATGCGTCTTGATGCGGAAGCGGGTGGAGCAGACGCCGTGGCGTTTCCGGCGTTGGAACTTGCGGCCAAAGGTTTTGAACCGCTGGCGGTTACCGACTGTTTGAACTTCGGAAACCCAGAGCGGGTTCCTGTGATGAGTTCGTTTGTGGCAAGTCTGAAAGGCATGAACGCAGTTTGCCGGACGCTTGTAACACCGATCATCAGTGGGAACGTCAGCTTCTACAATGAAACGGAGGGCCGAAATATCACGCCAACTCCGTCGACAGGAGTTGTCGGACTTCGTCCATCGGTGAACGCAATTCCAAAAAGTGCGTTTTCAAGAAACGGCGACAAGGTCTATCTTCTGCGCTGGAAGCTGCTGGCCTGTAACGGGGTCTTGGCGGAACTGGCGCAAGACGAGCGTAAGGCGATCGGTGATCTCACTTCGGCGGAGGCGCTCAATTCGCTGAAGGCGGCGGTTGAGACACTTCGCCGTTTGACGAGCGACGACACCGCGCAAGTTTCATCCTCTCGAGTCGTCGGGAAGTTTGGTCTGGCGTATGCGCTTTCGCGCATGTGCCTAGGTGGTGGGCGTGAAGGTGGACTTGGACTTCGGGTGAAGGCCGAGGCGTTGCCCGCGTTGAAATGGTCGGCGCAAGACACGCGCGATGTGGGTGAGCTCTTATTTGCAGAGAACAGCTACGAAGTTGTGCTTGCAAGCCGCGAGGATGTGGTGAAATTCCAATCGCGTGTGGCGGCGATCGCCGTCGAAGCCGAGGTTTCGGCACCTGAAATAGTTGAGCTTGGCGAAGTCACCGGTTCGGCTCTCAGCTTTGAAGCAGGACACACACTTGCTCGGCAGTTGGAGATCCCAGTGAAACGAATGCGTGAAACTTACGAAGCTGGTTGGCAGAAAGCGTTCAGGCTGAAATGAAAAACGGGCCCGCAAAAACATGGAAAGACGAATGTGGTGTCGTCGGAATCTGGAACCACAAAGACGCTAGCCGGATTGCCTATCTTTCGCTCTATGCGATTCAGCACCGCGGCCAAGAGTCTGCCGGTATCGTCACGTTGGAAGAGGGCCAACAGTATGTTCACAAAGGTCTCGGTCTGGTTTCGGAGGTCTTTGACGATGGGACGCTGGATCGGTTGAAGGGGCAGGCGGCCATTGGGCACGTTCGTTACTCGACAACGGGCTTTAACCAGATGGCCAATACACAGCCGCTGCATTCGAATCTTTTAAATGGCCCAGTGGCGATCGCGCACAATGGGAACATCGTCAACGCGGGACCGGTGAAAGAACGTTTGAAGAGCGAAGGTTCGATCTTTCAAGGAACCAACGACACGGAGGTGATTTTGCACCTCGTGGCGAAACACCCATCAACGGATCTCATCGAATGTTTGAAGGCGGGATTGAGCGAGCTTGAAGGTGCATTTAGCCTCACGATTCTCTCTCACAAGGCCTTGATCGCGGCGCGCGACCCTCAAGGGTTTCGTCCTCTGGTCTTAGGCAAAATTGTCGATGCGGAAGGGCGACATGGATTTGTGGTCGCAAGCGAAACCTGTGCCTTTGATCTTGTGGGTGCGAAGTTCGTTCGTGAAATCGAACCCGGTGAAATCTGGTGGGTCGACGAGACGGGTGAACATTCGGTGAAGTTTGCTTCTGCGCGCAGTCGCAGCGCCTGTGTCTTTGAACACGTGTACTTCGCACGTCCGGATTCGGTGGTCTTTGGTCAAAGCGTTTACGAAGTGAGAAAGGCTGCGGGCCGTCTGCTTTCGGAACAAGATCGTAAAGAAGGTTTTTTGGACTTTGATGTCGTGATCCCTGTTCCTGATAGCGGAGTGCCTGCGGCTCTTGGTTATTCGGCAGCCAGTGGAAAACCATTTGAACTTGGAATTATTCGCAACCATTACATCGGCCGGACGTTCATTCAGCCGCATCAGGCCGTTCGTGACTTTGGGGTGAAGATCAAACTCAATCCGCAGTCGGCAGTTCTCAAAGGAAAGCGGGTTGTGGTTTTGGATGACTCGCTGGTGCGAGGCACGACCTCAAAAAAGATCATCGCGCTGATTCGGGCGGCCGGAGCTTCGGAGGTTCATCTTCGCATCGCCGCCCCTCCGACGGTGAGCCCCTGTTATTACGGCGTCGACACACCAGAGAAGTCGCAGCTGATTGCGGCCGTTCAGACTCAAGACGAGATTAACAAATTTGTGGGTGCCGACTCACTTCGCTACTTGAGTCTTGAGGGACTTCTTGCTGCAGTAAAGGGTGAGAAGGGCGGGTATTGCGCGGCTTGTTTTGACGGTCGTTATCCGACACCTCTTTTTGGACTCGATCTCATGCCGAAAGGGAACGTACGTGGCCTCTAAAGTGGCGGGATGGACCCCGCTTAAAGCCGGAAGTGTTGTTGATGTCGTGGCTCCCGGTTTTCGCCCCACGGATAAAGAGGCGGAATCAGGAATTCGTTTTCTCCAAAGCTGGGGGCTTAAGCCCCGAGTTCCGAAAGATCTCTTCGGACAAGATGTCCTTTCCTCGAACTCCGACCAGGCGCGAGCGCGCCACTTGATGAAAGCTCTTGAGTCGCCCACCTCCGACGCCGTTTGGTGCCTGCGCGGTGGGTATGGTTCGA